>CAZWIN010000168.1:1327-6330 GCA_964633855.1 uncultured Chitinophagales bacterium | reverse complement strand
GTCACCGGTTCATTTGAGAAGAATGGCTTTCTTAGTTTCAATTTTAGTTCCAGCTATGAGCCGATAGAAATATACTCCGCTTGGCAGCCCATCCGCGTTCCAGGCTGTCGCATGTTCACCTATGTCCCTCCATTCGTCTACCAATACCATGATCTCCCGACCCAGCATGTCATAGACCTTCAAACTCACCTTGCCTTCGCCGTTGATTCTATAGGATATGCGCGTACTTGAATTGAATGGGTTGGGATAATTCTGTCCAAGGAGAGCGGAAGATGGATGTTCAGGCGCTTCTTCTACACCTGTGGTGATAAACCGTCCGCGTCTGTAGAAAATTCTGAATGTGCTTGGATCAGGGGCAACGGACTGCTCCCACAAAACATGGACTGCTTTAGTGGAAAGAGCGACGTCTACGATTCCAACAGTATAATCCGTAGTCGGGGTAACATCCACCGCAGGACACCAGGAAGTATCTCCATCAGAAGTAAGCCGGAGTCCGGCGTGGTAAGTGGAAAATGAATGTTCATCCACCCAACCCACCGCGACCCTTCCTCTCCTAAGGCTGGGTGCAGGGGCAAAACCCCTAGGTGTTTCAGTAGCAACCTTTTCCTGATCCCAGACGGTGGAGTCGCTATGCAGCATGCCATTACGTGCAATGATACTGCATCCCAGGGGACCGAGACAACCGTACTTTCCATCCCTCCACGCGGCAACAAGAAGCGTATCCTCAGCCGCTATAGCTAGATCCAGTGAGTGGTGAACATCCACGGTTGAGATGACTTCCGTTTGCACCCAGGTATCACCAAGGTCATGCGACCGCCGATATTCTGTTTCTCTCGAACCGGCAGTTTCTATTTCATGCACCAAATGCAGAACTCCACCTTTACTCAACGCTACTTGAGTGTAGTAGTTGAGAGCTTCGTTCGTCCGCGTCCATGTCGCTCCTCTGTTTGTAGAGCGGAGAATCTTTCTCGTAAACGGATAGGGGTAGACCAATGCCAGTGTGTCCCCATGAATCGCTACACTCTGGATGATTCCACATGTATCGGGGCTAATGTCAGCGACTCCACCCCAATCGGCGCCCGCATTCGTCGAGACAATCATTCTCACGGGCGTTTTGCCCGCCGTCGAACCAACAAAGAACATGTAGACGTTGCTTCCCTCGGCTACGATGCTTGGCGTATATGCGTATCCCGGAAAGGCAATACTATCGGGCAATAGCTCGAAAGGGCCTTGTAGTGTTGCTCCCCCATCAATGCTGGAGCAATAGGGCAGGCGCACGTCGCTTGTCCCAAACCTTGCCACACTCCACCATGTCATGTGAACCGTGTCATCCCCCGAGAGAGCAATTTTGGGAGAGTGCGCATCAAAACTCGTATCCGAAAGGAGAATGGGATCATCCCAGATGATACCGCAAGAGGTGTCTTGAGCAAGACACAATGAGGAAGAAGCAAGGAGTAACAAGCACGCAACAATAAGCGCTCTGCAAGGAGGCATAGTGAGAACCTTTCCGGATTATAGTTCAAGAAGTCAAAAGAAAAGAACAGATCACGAGGAGCGAGGAGCGAGGAGCGAGGAGCGAGGAGCGAGGCATTAAATCGCCGTCGCTTCGCAAGAAGGTTACACAAACAAACGTCAAATGTCAACGGTCGAAAATGCAGTAACTGGAAGCTCAAAATGAGCCCCCTACACTCTTAAGATAGGTACATACTTGCACCTATGCATAAGTGACAACGTTGCAAAACAAGAACGCCCGCAGGCATGAGTGTCGGCCGGCATTGTGGCTAATGTTATTCAGATCCTTCGTCCGCCAGAAGCAGACTCAGAATGTTACTTCAGCAGTAGTCCCGACGAATAACGTCGAGATTGCTACGCGTTTATAGCCTTACTTAAGTAGCAACATCTTTCGTGTTTCGGTGAAGCTTCCGGCTTGAAGCTTGTAGAAATACACCCCGCCGGAGAATCCGCTTGCATCAAAGGAGACTCTGTGCGAGCCCGCGGGAAGTTCGCCTTCAACAAGCGTTGCGACTTCGCGGCCGAGGAGGTCATAGATTTTGAGGGAAACAAAATTGATAATTGATAATTGATAATTGATAATGGTCAATGGATTAAAAGGATTTGGATAGTTCTGTGAAAGTTGAAACGACAATGGAACAGGTTCTTCATGAACACCTTCTGCAGGCGTTACCTGAATCAGCACATTCGGGGCAAACGTCCATTCATCCCCCTTCGGATCGCCATTCAGGTTGACTGTGTTACTGTTTGCATACAGCGTATCAGTAATTCCCGCGGTCAATGGAGCCTGATACCAAAACGGCCAGGAGACAGTATCAATTCCGTTTGCTTCGCGCGGCAGAATGTGTGTCATTTCGGCGCTGTCTGAAGGAGTCGGGGTAATCAGCTGCGTCGCATTGGAATCCACAATGCCGAGCGAGCCGAAAAAGGATGCAACGTTAAAACCCGCTGCAACGAGGGAATCCTTCCTTACATACATACGAAACAACGCTTGCTCCCCGGCATGAAGAGTCTCCGGTCCTTCGATCCATGCCGTAACATTCAGGCTTGTCGTATCACCATGGCAAATACACCCGGGAACGCCGAAAATATGGTTCGGCTTCTGCGTTACACCGACAATGCCTGTGGAGAAAAAAATATCGAAGCCGCTCAGAAGGAACAATGCGAGACATGAGCCAACGTAAACGAACTTTTTCTTCATCCAAAAAACCATCCTTTCCATATCACATATACAAAAGCGGGGCCCCGGCACAATTACGACACCAATGGAGTCCCGCTTATTTTGAGAGAACAATGTTTTTCTGCCGCAAGAGCATTGTACAAAGCGGCTACTCTATAGTACATCTGTTCCGAGCTTATTTCAGCAGCCCCGCAAGGAGAGCTGGGGATTGTTACTCATCGATAGAATTATTTGAGTAACAACATTTTCCGTGATTCAGTGAAATCGCCGGAATGCAATTTATACACATACACCCCGGAGGAAAGCGCCGCGTTCCCGTTCACATTGAACTCAGCAGTGTAACTGCCGGGATTTTTAAACTCATTTACCAGAGTCGCCACTTCCTGGCCGAGCATGTTGAATACACTCAACATCACCCAGCCTGCCTTCGGCAAGGCATAGGAAATTTGTGTCACCGGGTTGAACGGGTTCGGATAGTTTTGCAAAAGTGCGTAGGTTTTGGGGAACCCGCCCTCTCCCACGGAACTTGCCGGAGATCCATTTCCCGAAACAGGTATGGCCAATGATACAGCAGCGTTGGACTCAACGTTGATCGTATCGGCATACGTCTGCAGCAGGGATGGAGAGAACAACAATGTCAATGTATCCGAACTACCTGCGGGAATCGTAAATGAGCTCCGGCTCACGCCAAAAGCTGCATTGTGCAGGATGATATTTGAGACAACAAGAGTTGCCGTGCCTGTATTATAGATCCTCACTGTATCGCTGCCGAGCGTCCCGATACCAACATCTCCGAAGCTGACTGAGGATGGCTGTGAAGAAATGTTCGCAGCGATGATTGCAAAGTAATTGTTGCTGCTATCAACAGGATTTCCTCCAAACGCATTACTGATTCTTACACGCGCCTGTGCTGAAGGCGTATTTGGAACTGACCACGCATAACTTCCCGCGGCTGCCGGTGTGTTGGCAATAATTGTCTGCCAGGGAGATGCCGGAGCTGTTTTGTACTCGATCTTCACATTGCCGACATTCGAAACGTTCCATGTGATATTCTGTGTTGTTCCATACTGCCATGCCTCGCCGCCATTGGGAGAGAGGAGGCTGACAGAAGCCGTATTAGTCGGGACGGAGTAGGTAATGTTGTACTTCCAGATTCCATTTCCTGCCTGATGCACGAGGAATGTTGCGCGATCGTAGCAAAGCATTCCGGAATTCGAACCGGAAAGCGATTTGGAAACAAACGTGGCTCCCGCATCCGTGGACAGATAGGATGTGCCGCCACCGTACAACCCGTACAAAACCACATTCGGATCGTCTTTGGCGATGTCGGTTCCCCATGTTGAACCCGAGGTAGTCAATGAAGGCCAGTTCAATCCCATATCGGAAGTTTTCCTGAAACCGCCTCCACCCCATCCTGTCGCATACGCCTCTGTTTTGCGTTGACGTGAAATCGCAATCATGGGAATCTCCGAAACACCTGATGCATTAGTGTAAATGCTCACCCAATTGCGTCCGTAATTGGTCGAACGCCACATTTGGCCGAGGCCGGAACCTGTGGTACCGTCACCAACATAGATGATGTTCGTGCTGTCAGGGACAATCACAATATCACACGGGCTTCTGAATGAAGTCTTGGCCAGAGTATCCCACGTTGCACCAAAATTCTGGGAAATATACACAACACCATCCGGGCCGCTGCTCGTACCTTCCGCCGCGAACAACACTGTATCGGGATGATCCGGATCCATTTCCAGTGGCATTCCATAGCTGGTGAAGTTTCTGGAAATTGTTGTTGTCCATGTTACGCCGCGATTCGTACTTCTCTTTACGCCCTTTCCACCACCCGATGTAGCCGCGAGCCAGATATTGGTATCTTTTGGAGAAACATAAAATGACCAAGTGGAGCTTGCACCGGAAATGGTTGCCGTCTGGACCCATGTATCACCACGGTCGGCAGACATATATACAGTATTTCCTCCAACCTGGTAGATGTAATTTTTATTCAATGGATTCACCATGAAGGTATTGCCAATGGAACCAGTGGAGGTTTTTTGTGACCACGAATAGTTCACCGTCGTCCCCTGTGGGAGCAACCAGGTCTGACCTCCATTTGTCGTACGCATGACGGCATTATTTTTCGGCGAACATGCCCAACCGCGAAGCGCGTCAAAGAAAAAGACACGGCTCAACTGTGCATGCATGGAGTGCATTCCCCATTGGTATGTTCCGCCTCCGTTGGAAGTAGTACGAATGTACCCACCACCTCCGATGAAACACGCGTGCTGGTCATCCCAGGCAAACACCCCATTAA
>CAZWIN010000168.1:0-1317 GCA_964633855.1 uncultured Chitinophagales bacterium | reverse complement strand
GTCACAAAATTCAGCTTCTCCCATGTCGCACCATCATTGGTACTCTTCAAGCAGACGGCATCCGATCCTGCAATGTAGATCGTGTTTCCCTTGGCGGCAACTGAAAAGAAATCCCCGCTGGAGCCTGTTGCGCTTGCCGTCGTTGTAATTAAGGACCATGTTAAACCGGAATCGGTTGTTTTTATCAATGTCCCGCCAACCCCGGCAGCGTATCCTACGTTTCCATCAGCAAAGGAAAGATCATTGAAAGCTCCAGATGTGCCGGTGGCTTTTGCAGACCAACTTGTCCCTCCATCCTCAGTCTTAAAAAGTGTCCCATTTTCTCCGGCAACAAATCCGGTTGTCGCATCCGTGAAAATCACCGATCGTAGTGAAGACGAGGTTCCAATCGCAACAGAAGTCCACGTAGCCCCGGCATCATTGGAATGAAAGCATGTACCATTATCGCCTGTGATCCAAACATCAGCGTTCAAGGCAGCTACTGCACGCAGCGTCTGCGTTCCGAGCGTGATACTTGTCCAAGTCGCTCCGCCGTCAGTCGAGTGAAAGGTGAGCCCGGCATTCCCTACGGCCCAGACATCAGTGCCGTTGGGTGAATGAACTCCGTAAAAACCATCCGCAAGCAGTAACGGTGTAGCAAGAGCAAGGACAATAAACAGCAACAATGGTCGCATGTGTTTCCTCAAAAAATGAAGGTGTATTGTGAAACTGTGTCCCTATTTGATCAATATCATTTTTCTTTGACTGATGAATTCACCCGCCTGAATCCTGTAGAAATACACACCGCTCGGCAACACCTCGCCGGATGACGGGAACGGTACCGAATAACGACCCGAGGGTCGAAGCCCATTGGTAAGCGTGGCTATTTCCTCACCTAATGTATTGAATATTTTTAACACCACAAAGCTTTCGCGGGGTAGTTCATATGAAATAATAGTACCCGGATTGAACGGATTCGGATAGTTTTGCTCAAGCACATAGCTGGCGGGTAAGGCAGGATCGCCGACAGATGATGCTGGCATCCCTGTACCGGAAAGCGGGATAGCCAGGCTAAACCCTGGCGCATTGGTGTTCAAACGAAGTGTATCCAAATATGTCTGTTGGCCTGATGGCGTAAATGAGACGGACAGCGTATCGGTATCGCCGGGAGGAATAGTAAATGCCGTCCTTCCGGGAGAAAAGTATTCGCTCCCGGTCGAAACGCTTGATACAATGAGAGTTGCTGTACCGCTATTCGTAATCCGGATGGAATCCGTTTTCGTCCAACCGATACCCACATCTCCGAGATATCTTAGAAGTGCTTTTCATACCACAAGT
>CAZWIN010000167.1:0-6338 GCA_964633855.1 uncultured Chitinophagales bacterium | reverse complement strand
GAACATTGGTAAAAGTCTCTCTCATACCTCCCGGCCAGTCAATGGCCAGAGAGTCTATTATTGGACTATCCCCCAGGCCGAACGCAACGTTGAGCATGTTCATCCCATCGAAACTGTTCTGGCTCGAGACTTCACGGCTCTGCCAGACTGGGGTTCCGTAGATTGCAGCCTTCACGCGTACTTTCGCGCCGATGGCGGAGCGGTTCGAAACAGTACCTTCAAGGTGTAGGTTGATCCAGCCATTACCGTTGCTTAATTGATTCCTGTACAAACCACGTGAACCGTTGGCTCCGGTGATCATCAGGTCGATATCACCATCGTTATCATAGTCGCCAGCAGCTGCGCCGCGGTGATTGCCGATCGACGTGACAATTGCAAGAGTATCGATGCGGGTGAATGTACCATTTCCGTTATTTTTATAGTATCGGTTGGTTTGGTTGGCTTCATTTGTGACAAAACAGTCAAGGTCGCCGTCGTTATCAAAATCAGCCCACAGATTTGCGAGAGATACACCAAGATCTGACGCTATTGTGCCAACCTGTCCGGATGTCAGCCGTTCGTAACTCCCTCCGTTATTGCGATAGAGATTGTTGGGGATACTTCCATTATAATTTGTTTGGTACGCATCGAGGTCGCCATCATTGTCATAATCGATCCAGTTCCAGACCTGCCCGTCAACGTTGTCGGTAGCAATTGGCGAAGTGAGAATGCGTGTGAACGTTGCCTCGCCCGACTCTGTTAGCCAGTTGCGGTAGAGATAGTCCGGTGCAAGGGTTCCGTTTGCTGGGCCACTGCCAATAAACAAATCCATATCACCATCCTCATCGTAATCCGACCACGAGGGAACCGTGTATGGAGCCGTTCCATCCGAAATAACAGTCGTATCGATACGTGTGAATGTGCCGTCGTGATTGTTATGAAACAACCTGTTGGATGTTGTGATACCCGCAAACCCGAACGCGGCAGAGATCACGAGGTCAACAAAACCGTCGTTGTCATAGTCGGCCCAGGCACATGACCAACCTTTATTCCCGAGGCTATCACCGATCTCGCCGGTCGTAATCTTTGCGAACACGCCGGCCCCATCGTTCCGGTAGAGAAACGATCCTCGCGGAGTTCCGCCCGCAATGAAACAGTCAAGGTCGCCGTCATTGTCAATATCGGCCCATGAGTTGCCGATGGATGACCCTTGAAAAGTAATTGCATTTGGAAGTGCAATAAAATTTCCGCTCCCTGTGTTCTGGTACAAAGAACGCCGGTTGACAAACAAGTCCAACAACCCGTCATTATTAAAATCAACCCAGCTCGGCCCTTCGTAGAAGGCCTGCACAGGGTCCGTGACTATAGGATTGCCAGTGTCTGTAATTCTCACGAAACTCTGGCTGTGGCAAACCATATTGGCAGCCAGCACGACAATGCACAAACACACAATTCGAGGGCTCATGATCCGCCCTCCTCCTGTTGATCCCCGCTGATGCGTGTGTAATGAATCCCCCACACCACTTCCCAGGATCCCCCATTGTCGGTTGATCTTTCCCAATTCCAATCAAAAGCATTTTGCGCAATATTATGCCAGACCATTCGTTGCAGGATTTCTTTCTCGGCAATCCGTGCTTTCCGTTGTAGAATCATTTTCCCTTCGACAAATTCACCTTCAAAATCCAGGTAGCTTCCTTGTGAATCCACCCACGTTTGAAGCCACTTCTTGCGCGAGGGGCTGTACACGGAATAACTCATGCCTTCATACCCTGATGAGGAATCCTTGAAATGTTCATAGGTGGTACATCCTCCGAGAATCCTTGTAATGCTGTTCGTTCCCTCCTGCTTCTTACCATCCTTGTCGGTCCAATGAAGTTTCCAGTTACCAAGCCAGAAATCAAACTGTGCCGATTCGTTTGCGGAACAGGGTGTACCTTTTTGATCTGCTCCTGAGGTAAGAGATAGTGGCAAGAATACAATAAACAACGAGAGAGCAATTATGTTTTTCATCGGACACCATGACGTGGTGAAACAAGGAGGACTTTGCACAGGATACGATTTCAAGAAGACTATTCCACCTGCCAATTGTGGGTGTTTTGGGAATGGTTGGATGAAACGGAGGGTAAGACGCCGCGAAAATCGCTCCCAGGCTTCAGATCAGGCGTTCGCGGAAGGCTTTTGCGACTGCTTCCGACTTGGAGTGTACCTGAAGCTTCTGGTAGATATTTTTGATGTGGAAGTGGACTGTCTGCTCGCTCACGAAGAGTGCATCCGCAATCATCTTGTAACTTTCGCCTTTGCATAAATGAGCGAGGACTTCGGTCTCGCGTGCAGTCAAGAGAGTCTGGGTAGATTTATGGAAGGAGCCCACGATCATGCGTGCGACATTGGTGCTCATCGGCGCACCACCGTAATACACTTCCCTTATAGCCTCGATCAGTTTCGCCGGACGCGTGTTCTTCACAAGATATCCCGTCGCTCCGGCACAAAGCGAGCGGAACACCAGGTCATCATCCTTGTGAATAGTCAACATTATTACATCAATGGATGGGGCGATCTCCTTGACCTTTTGCACCCCGTCAATACCAGACATTCCAGGCAACTGAATATCCATGAGTATAACATCGGGGCGAAGCTCTGTGACTGCCTTGATTGCTGATTCACAATCCCGGAATGCGCCCGCGCATATAAACCCTTCTGTCTCGCCGATCAACAGCGCAAGGCTTTCACGAATATCATCGTCGTCCTCCACGATTGTAACTGCAATGATGTCGGGCTTTCCTTCCCGCGAATGCGCTGGGGTTTTTCCGCCTGTCCTCATTATTTTTTCACCCAGCCTGTCCGTTTGTCCAGGATTTCGCATCAAGGTTCACCGTGATATCCGTGCCTGACCCTTGCCGGGACTTGAAAAGAATTTCGCCGTGCATTTTGTTCGCACGGAGTTTCATATTTTTGATCCCTTGCCCCTCACCGTTTGATATGCCGTTGCATCCGCGTCCATCGTCCGCAAAACTCAAGGAGATGGCTCCGGCGGTTGTATTCACCGAAAGCGTCGCGGTCGAACAGTTCGCATGTTTCAGGGCATTGTGCATTGCTTCCTTGAAGATCAGCGTCAGATGTCTGCGAACTTCCATTGAGAGGTGTACCCGGTGGAAGCTCTCCGTTAAGCCGTGAACTGTGAAAGTAATGTCCGTTCGGTCAAACAATTCATCGCCAAAATCCTTCAGGTAGACTACAACGTCATGCAACGAGTCCTTCGCCGGGTCAAGTGACCAGAGAAAATCCCGCGTTTCGTTTGTTAGATTCTGTGCGTCGTCAATGATCTTATCGAGATAAGCGGCAATTTCTGTTGAGGCTCCGTTCAGTTTTCGTTTCACAATTTCACTGAACAACCCGATCTTTGTGAGGCGGTGCCCGAGTTCGTCGTGGAAGTCATTGGCCGCCTTCTTCCGTACGCGTTCATTTTCCGCGCGCCGGATGCCTTCCAGTTCGAGTGAATGACGGACTTTTGCCCGTACACGTTGTTGATAGATCAAGCCGACAACAGACACGAGGAGAATAAACGCGAAGGAGTAAAACGGTGCAGTTTCCCAGAATGGCGGAATAATACGGATGGTGAGCGAACTTCCTGTTTCATTCCACACCCCATCGTTGTTTGAACCCTTTACACGGAACACATATACACCTGGATCGAGATCAGTGTAACGGGCAAAATGTATGGTGCCACTACTCACCCAGTCGGGGTCGGACCCTTCCAACTTGTAGACGTATCGATTTTTCATTGGTTGAGCAAAATCCAGAGCAGCAAAGCTGAGCGCGAAGAAGTTCTCCTCGTACGACAATTCTATTTGATCACGATACGCAACATCACCCTTGAAGTTCTCGTCTCTTCCATTGAAGCGCATGAAGGACGTGACTACGACTTCGGGAATATGCGTGTTGATTTTCAGGCTGTCGGGGTGGAAGAGAGTAATTCCATTGACACCACCGAAAGCGAGGGTCCCGTCTTTCCTCCTGACACAGGCTCCAGCAATAAACATATTACTCTGAAGACCATCCGCCAGGTTGAAATTTTTCATTGTTTGCAGCTGCGGGTTGAAACACGAAAGGCCCTTATTTGTGCTAAGCCAGAGATTACCCCGTTCGTCTTCGAGTATTCCGCAAATGACCGAATTAGGAAGCCCATCCTTTTCCATGAAGTGCGTGAATGTCCCATCCGTTGGATTGAAACGGTTCAGGCCTCCGCCGGTACCGATCCACATACTACGGGCATGATCTTCAAGCATGAAAAGCGGATAGTTATTGCTGATTGTTGTCGGGTTACCGGGGTCGGCCTTAAACAGCGTAAAACGACTGCGCGTAGCATCAAATCTGTGAAGACCGCCAAACGTCCCAACCCAAAGTGAATTGTCACTGCTTTCATAAATAGAGAGTATGTAGTTGTCTGAGATCGTGGTGGAATCACCGGGAATATTTACAAATCGTGTAAAGCGATTGGAGTCAGACTCGTACCTGTTCAACCCCCATTGAGTGCCAATCCACAATTTCCCGGAACGGTCTTCATATACTACATTGACGGCGTTGTTGCTCAAACTGTGTGCATCTGTAGCCTCGAAAAGATAACGTTTGAATTTTCTACCCTTCCCATCAGACCTGTTGAGGCCGCGTGATGTACCCACCCACAAAGTACCATCGCGGCCTTGGTGAATGGCCGTCACCTCATACCCGCTGAGGGTCCGCGGATCCGATTTGCTGTTTGTGAAATGAGTGAAAGTTGAGGTAGAATCATCCAGCAAGTCTAAACCCGCCGAAGTGCCAACCCATAATGCCCCTGACAAATCCTCACACAATGCCCTAACGGTAGGATGGCTCAGGCTTGCCGGATTCCGGGGGTTGTGCTTGAGATGGGAGAAGCGTTTTCCGGACATCAGCATGCGATCAAGTCCGCCCAAGTACGACCCGATCCATAAAATGCCCCCGTTGTCGCAACAAAGTGCAACAATGTTATCACTGCTTATTGAGCCCGGGTTGTTGGGCTCATTGTAAAACCTTGAAAATGTCCCGTCGTCACTGTCTAGCCTGTTCAAACCGCGGGCAGTGCCGACCCAGATATTTCCCTTCTCATCCTGCGCAATCGCCTGCACGACATTGGCACTAAGGGAGTTTTCGTTGCTTGTATCATTCCTGAAGTTTTCAAATCGAAGTTCCGAAGGAGTGAATCTGGTCAGCCCAGCAACTGTACCGATCCATAAAACGACAGGGCTCTTCGGAACGCTCCCCTTTTCCTCATAGATGGTTCGAATAGTGTTGCCGCTGATGCTGTTTATTCCTGAAGATCGGCGCACAAACCGGATGAAGCTCCCCGATGATACATCGAGCTTGTTCAGTCCACCGCCCTGTGTTCCAACCCAAAGTGTACCCGTACGATCCACATGGACAGCGAGAATCACATTCGCTCCGATGCTCGTGCTGTCCGCAGAAGAGTACAGATACCGGGTGATTGTCCTGCCTGACGAATCGAGAGAGCACAGTCCATTACCGGTTCCAATCCATATCTTTCCCTCCATGTCTTCGCAAATCGACCAGATGATTCCATGCGAGACACTATTGGCAACCGAAACCGAAGGGAGATATCGAACAAATGTTCCAGAGGTTCGATCCAGCTTGTTCAATCCGCCGCCGTATGTTCCCACCCACAAGAAGCCTTTGTGGTCCTCAAAGATAGCTGTGATATCATCGTTCGAGAGTGAAGTTGAATCATCGGGGTCGTGACGGAAAACAGTGTAGATATATCCATCATACCGCACAAGGCCAAACATTGTGCCTATCCAGAGAAACCCCTTCCTATCTTGATGAATTGCATAAACGAGGTTGTGAGAAACTCCCTGGTCAAGAGAGACACGTTCGACACGGTAGGGTTCATAAGAACTTCGAAGGCTCGTTGTTGACATGAGAGAGAATATGAACAGTGTTGCGGCAAGTGTTTGCAATTGGTCGGGCCTATACTCTTGTAGGTCTTAAAGAAATAACATGTCATCAATAGTCAACATACACCAAGAAAGCCGATCTTTGCAACTACCAATTCAGGGAGGGGACAATAAATACCTTCGACTGCACTTTCCGTCGACATCCATCTTGTTATTTCTTCCAGATCCTGTGTATCGGATGCGCTTCAGTCATAAAAACCACATCCTCAAAAGGAAGCGTTTCTTTCGGACCAAAAAGAAGATAGAGGTATTTCAATGTTTCGGCGAAGAAAAAACTCTCCATGCCGTCCGCCTGCTCTTTGGAAATGACATCTTTCAAATAGGCAAACCCGGCTTCGGTTCTGCAGTGCTTCATAATACCACGATAAAACG
>CAZWIN010000166.1:781-6448 GCA_964633855.1 uncultured Chitinophagales bacterium | reverse complement strand
AGATCTTCTCTGCTGAAACACCAAACCCCTGGGTAAGCAACTCTGATTCGGCCTTGGTGTTGGGAAGAACCAGCGCTGCCCATTCGCAGATGTCTGAAGTTAATGCGTAATCGGTCCAAATGCCTTTGCCGAATTGCTGCGCAACACGTGTTGTCCGCAATACAGACCTGATGTAACAAGGTGAATGCAGGCTGTACACGATTGGCGAAACTACTATCGGAATACCCAAAGCCCGAATTTCACGTGCAAGATGATATGTCCCTATATTCGCCGCAAATATATGGAAAAGATCACAATCATTGCTTGCGAATGCAGACCAAGGGTCAAACAATTGCACCTGAATCCCAAAGTCCGCCAAATGGCGAGCAGTATTTCTTAACTGCGTATTCGGGCCGCCGTGAAGGATGGAAACAGCAGCATAACTCGCCATGCAAACTCTCATTGAAGTTTCCTCTGGATTGTCGTGTAGAGTCCGGCTATTGTGGTACGGAGATCAAATTCCCTCATCCTTCGAATATCATCAGGAGGGAGAATGTCCTTTGCCGAAATTGACCAGGAGAGACCAGATAAGTCGATTCTCCTCAAAGGCAGTACCATCGCTTCACGGCTGCGATAAGAAATGTGCAATCTTATATCTGCATTCTTTGCGGTACCCCCATCTACCAGTAACGTTTCTCCCTGCAATTCAATGCTGAAATGACAAGCGAGTCTATGTTTCCACCAGCGGGCAAAATCCACAAAGGTAGTATGACTAATGCCATAATCTTTCATAGTCGTTACGAGGGATTCAATCACCTGCCAGTGCTTATGCGACGGGTGATGGTAAAAAAAGAGTGGTTCGTTCTTCAGAAATTTTTGCCTGGCAACCCACCGGAAATAATCAATCATTTTTGATTCCGAATAACCGACTTTGAGCAAACTTCCTATGCAGATGGGGTGAATTGGAATTTGCAGAGCTTTCGATCGTGTACTGCCATACGTCGGATATATCGGCAGGTTATCATATGCAAAAGAAAATTCAGATGAGTATTCAAACCCTAGTTCATCAATCGCTTTGGCCAAACCTTCGTTCCAAATGCCAAAAGGGGCGGTCATTCCATAGGATGGAATGCCTGATGTTTCCATGATGTGTCTGGCTTTTCTCAGATTATTCAGATTTTCTTCATATGTAGGATAAGTCCGGTGCTCATAACAATGGACTCCCATTTCCTGGCGGGACATGGTGGAAAAATGATGCAGCCATTTCTCGTGGCTCTTTACATCAAGAAACCATGACATTCCGATGTCATGCGAGCACGCAATACCATGCAGCGTATCAATATCCATTCTTGGCGCGCCATCGGTATCAATTCTCAATGCAAACAGATTCCGGTTGCCTTCCGGAAAATACCATGTATGAACATAAGGAATCCCCCGCGCACTGTGAAGAAACTCCAGGCCAGCCTTTATGAGATAGCGAATCTCCCCCTTGCTGATACGTGAGGTCCGTTCGGCCGGCAGGCGCTCCTGAGTGAAATAAAAATTCTTCGTTGCCGCCCGGTGATCGTTCATAACATCACCAACGTCAAAAGGGAGAAGTACTGCGACTCCGCCACCGAGCTCCCCCGCCAGTACGGCAGGTGAATTGGATTGCGTCCGCAACCGGTTTGCTTCACTGGAAACACACCCTTCCCTTGCTACATCCATCAACTGGATACCTGGAAACGGTGAGTGATCATCATTCAGCAGATACTCAATACGTTCCGGGCGGCACCGGCTTCCGGCTACGTCCGAAAAATCCCGTGCATACCCCAACACTCCCCCGCCACTCTTCAAATATTGTTCAACAGTGTCACGCTCGGCACGGGAAAGTGGTCTGTTCACAATCAACGCGCTACATTGCCGGTTAATTTCCTGCGACCCCGCATCGATAACGGTCCACGGAACCCCCTCCTGGGTGAGCAGTTCTTCCCAGTGAATACTGTGCTCAAAAAGTCCGACCTGCAATTTCATGAAATGCTCTCATTCAATATCTGCACAAGAGAAGTTTCACGACGATCAATGGTAAAATTCTGTTCTATTCGAAGGCGTGCTGCTTTGCCCCGCGCATCCGTCTCCATCATAGCCATTTGGATTGCCTGTACAAGCTGGTCCAGATTGCCTGACGCGAACAAAAATCCTGTTTCGCCGATCGCAGTGGGGATGCCGCCGACGTTACTTCCCACAGGGATACACTCACACAGCATGGCTTCACACAAACTGTTAGGAAGGCCTTCGGTCACCGAAGGCTGACAATAGACTTTCGCGCTCTGATATTGTGTTAGCAATTCCTCCCTGGCAACAAAGGGAATCAATTCTACATTCTCTGGTGCATGAGGTCGAACCTCTTGTACCAGATGTGGCGCTATTCCCACAACAACAAATTTCAGTTCAGCCAGTCGCCGAGCAGCTTTGAAAAGCAGATCAATCCCCTTCTTCTTCATTCTCCACTCGTCATGACATGCCGCAACAGTCAACACAAACGCTTTCTTGCCACTCCCGGCATGCCAAATCCCGGAGTCATACCCTGTCGGAACACAGCGAATATTACTTCCGTCGTATCGGGCCAGGCGCTTGATTTCTTTTTCAAAAAACGGATCAACAACCAACAGGCGATAGGCATTCCGCATTGCCCATCGGACGAGAAGGGATTTCCACGGACTCAGCCAGATACCGTAGCGAATTTCTGGCTCTTTTGACGCGTCAACGCCGCCGATGACGATAATGGACTTTTTGCCGAAGAGTTTTGAGAAGAATACAACAAAAAAAGAATATACTGACGCAAACCAAGTGTATGTCATATCAGCATAACAAAGACGGGCATAAATCCAGAAAGGGGCAAACATCCCCTTCGTGACAAGATGATCAACATCACAATGCCTGCGCAGGATGGCGAGGTCTTCCCGGATGAAGGACGCATCAAGTGACGCGGTGAACAGGATTCTCACGCGTTGCGTGGATTTGCGTGTACTGTGGATTGCATAAGGAGTTGAAAAAAGATACCGCAAAACCGCATCACCCGCAATATCGAGCACCGGAGTTGAAGCATCCCAGACTACCGTTTTTTGCATTTCGAGCATGCTTTGGGTATATTATTTGAAACTTAATAACAATGACGCATGTCCCTCCTTTCTTTCCGTACTGCCATATTGTATTGCCTTCTTCTGCCTCTCACCGGTTGTCTTACTGTTGAAACCAAAGAGTACCGCATCAAGCTGCGCTCTGATCATTCCGGAGAGGCAACAATCAAGTTCATCAACATCCGTTCTGAATCTGATGACACGTTGGATATCACGGCTGACGATTTTCACCAGTTAATGGAGTTTTATGTTGAAGGCACACAACTGGAACAGGAGAATCCGGGATTCCAGAGCGTGAAGAAAAAGCTGTATGAGCAGAACGGCGTTCTTGTCGGCGAGGTTTCCTTTACCTTTGACAGCCTTGCATCAATCCACCTTTTCCGCTTTGACCGCTCAAGCCCGTATATGTATCTTGCCGGCAGCCCACTATCGAGAGAACAACTTCTAGAGACCAACGGTACCATCGGACCGGAGTGGATGCCGGTGGTGTTCTGGCCGAAAGATGCCACCGAACTGTACGTGAAAACCAAAGTCGCCTCGGAAGTGCCATACCAAAAAAGCCTGCTTCGCAATTTCCAGGATTGGCAGTCGACACAGCAATTACAGAAGAAGCAATAAATGGAGTTATGGCGAAGGAATCTGTACATCCTCTGGGGCACGCAGTTCATGGCAATGCTCGGGATGAACCTTGTTGTTCCTTTCCTGCCGTTTTACATACGTTCCCTGGGCATTGTTGACCCAAAGAGCCTGGCAATGTGGAGTGGCATCGCATTTTCAGGAACGTTCTTCTCGGCATTTCTGGCCACTCCTTTTTGGGGCACTCTTGGTGACCGCTACGGAAGAAAAACAATGGTGGTCAGGGCAATCCTTGGCCTTGCATTGTCACAGGTACTTATCGGATTATCACAAAATGTCATCCACGTAGTCTTGTTCCGCCTTGTTCAGGGAGCAATCAGCGGTTTTATCGCCTCTTCGCTTGCCCTCGTTTCTACCAACACCCCAAAGGAAAAAATCGGATACGCACTGGGATTACTGCAATCCTCAACTGCAGCCGGAATGGTATTGGGGCCATTTGTCGGAGGGGTTTTAGCGGATCTCGTCGGGTACAGGGAAATCTTCTTTGTGACGGCAACTCTCTGTGCACTTGGCGGCATCGTTGTTGCACTGGCCGTCAAGGAAACGGAACAAGGGCCGAACAACGGAAAGCGGTTTACTGTTTTCGACAACCTCAAGCTCATGTACACCAATAAACAACTACGGATTGTTGCTCTCGGGCTTGTGGCAGGACAGATGGCTGTTTTGATGATCGAGCCATTGTTTGCCTTGTTCGTTGAGCAGTTCAAATCGGATACTGAGTACATAGCAACGCTTGCCGGAGGAATCCTCTCCATATCAGGTTTGTTTATGGTTATCTCCGCGCCGTGGTGGGGACGAAAGAACGACCGGACTGGCTTCAGGAAGAACCTTGCGATTGCTGTTTTGGTTTCAGGAATAGCTTACGCGGGTCACGCCGTAGTGGCAAATCTGACTCAACTTGGAGCGTTACGCGCATTTCTGGGGTTCTTCAGAGGAGGAATACTTCCGGGATTGTATTCATTGACAAGCATCAACTCTCCGTACGAACGCAAAGCCGGTATGATGGCGATTGCGTCCAGCCTGACTTTGCTTGGAAACATGCTGGGTCCGCCTCTCGGCGGTTTTATCATTGGACAAGCAGGAATGGGGCTTTCATTTTTCCTGAATGGTATTTTGCTTATCATTCTTGGCGGTATTTTTTGGAAATACCTCGATGAAAAACCGGTTCAACAGCAGATCAGTGTCAAAGACTCAACAGAAGAACCGTTAATCTAGGGTGTACAGAACAGTCGCAAAGGACTCTGTACCTTGTGCTGCCTGTAGTATCAATGCGTTGAATGCTGCCAGCCAACAATGATCTCACAAACTGCATCTGTTTCATAAACCTTACAATACTTTTATGCCTCAACCGGAGCGACTTTTTCTCCTCGATGGAATGGCCCTGGCCTACCGCGCGTACTTTGCTTTCATCACCCGGCCTCTGATCAACAGCAAAGGCGTAAACACCAGTGCCGTGTACGGGTTTGTAACTGCTCTGATGAGAATTCTTGAGGATGAAAAGCCCGAGCATGTGGCTGTGGTGTTTGACACGAAAGAGCCGACGTTCAGACACACAATGTATCCCGCGTACAAAGCCACGCGCCAGAAGATGCCGGAGGACATGGCAGCGCAGATGGAGAAGCTCAAGGAGGTCGTCCGGGCATTCAACACACCACTCATTGAAGTCCCGGGATTCGAGGCTGATGATATCATTGGAACACTTGCCCGGCGTGCTGAAAAAGAAAAAGTGCTCACCTATATGGTGACTGGCGATAAAGATTTCATGCAACTCATTTCACCACTCGTAAAAATATACAAACCCGGCAAAGGGGGAGGCGATGCCGAGGTCATTGATGAAACCGGTGTAACAGCCAAATTTGGCGTCCGCCCGGATCAGGTGATTGATGTCCTCGGCCTGATTGGCGACACTTCGGATAATGTACCTGGAGTCAAG
>CAZWIN010000166.1:0-771 GCA_964633855.1 uncultured Chitinophagales bacterium | reverse complement strand
AGGGCGTTGGTGAAAAAACAGCCATCCCTTTAATTGTGAAATACGGAAGCATGCCGGAACTGTACAACCACATTGATGACATTCCTCAAAAGGCACTGCGGGAGAAGCTGGCTCTCAACAAAGACATGGCGTTCCTTTCCCGCAAGCTGGTGACCATCCACACCGATGTCCCGCTGGATATTGATTTTCACCAACTGCGATCCACGAAGCGGGATACTTCAAAGCTCATCAAGCTCTTTGGTGAGTTGGAGTTCCGTTCATTAGTCGGAAAACTTCGCGACTCGGAGCAATTCGAGAACTCACGCAAACCTGAGGAGGCGACCGGGGATCCGGATGTTTCATTTGACCCGAAAACACTCTCCTCGACAAACATACAATCAGAGCCGCATCAATATACATGCATTACCACCATCAAGGAGCTGGAAGAACTTTGTTCCAAACTCACAAAAGTCAATACTCTAATTATTGATACCGAGACAACCTCAACAGATGCCCTGCAAGCCGAACTTGTAGGCATTGCTCTGTGCTTTAAGGAGCGTGAAGCATATTACATTCCCGTACAGGCAAGTGACCGCCCACAGACTGATGCCGGCAGTCTTTTCGACCAACACCCTCCTGTCAACCAAAAGAACAATACCGCCGGGGCGCTGAGCCTGAAGGAAGTACTCGTCCGACTCAGACCGATTTTTGAAAACCCTTCGACGAAAAAGGTGGGACAAAACATTAAGTACGACATGCTTGTGCTTCAATCTCACGGGGCAGCTCTCAGTA
>CAZWIN010000165.1:0-6456 GCA_964633855.1 uncultured Chitinophagales bacterium | reverse complement strand
GCCGCTCTCCGTGGAGTTTTTCACACTTGCGAGAGCACGATAATAGCCTGCGCGTCCTGCAAGCCAATCCACGAACCACCACTCGCCACCGACATTGAACACAGGAAGGGCTGTGTACTTGACTTCGTTCGTTGTGGTTGTTCCGCCTGTCGGGGAAACTTCAAGCTTGGCTTTCCCATATTGCATGCTCACACCACCGGCAAGGTAGAATGTAGAGGTCTTGAACTCTCCACCAACGCCTGCTGCGAGTGCCATTGCACTGACTTTTTCGCTGAAGCCAATTGCCGTTGTACCTGTTGCAAACGCATCTTCCTTCGGCTCTGCAGAAAGATTGTTAAATGAAACGTACGGCACAAAATTAAATTTATTGGAGACTTTGAATTTTGCACGCGCGTTCACCAGGATTTCTGTACCACTGGCGGAATATTCGCCGCCCGTGCCCGTATTGGATTTTCTGTCATCCGTCGCCTTGTCCAAACGAAGTGCTGCTGATGCATCAAAGGAGCTTCCTGAGCCGAGGTCATAGTTCACACCTGCTCTGAATCCCATCAGGCTCGATGAAGCCTCACTCTCGGTGGAGTTTCCGGCGGTGCTGGTCTTTGTTTCGTTGTTTGATGAACCATACATAAAGCCGAAACCAAAATCAGCTTCTCCCGCATCGTATGCACCAACCAGTTCCCATACGTTCGCTATACCGGGAATCGTCTGTGCACCACCGGGGCGTGTCCCGGGAATAAACCCGGGGATCGTTCCGACGCCGGGGACAGTCACACCGCTTAAAAGTGATGCAACCTGCCCTGCTGCAGAAGGATCATAACTCAGCACCATTCCTAGAGTCCACTCATTATTTACTGCGAATGCGATACCTGCATTTTGATGTCCATATCCATTATCCGGTGTACCTGCTGTTGCTGCTAGGTTATTCAGTGCACCGCCGGCAATATTCATCCACGCATAATCCTTGTACATTGCTTGGTATGCAGGATTCACGAAAATAAACGCCGGGTCTTCCATGATGAATGGGTTCAGTACGAGATTCGTCCCGACATTCGATCCACCCATTGCAACATGGCGAGCAATTCCCCCGTTTTTTGCTTGCGCGAAAACGTTGCTCCCCACAATCGCAACTACGACTGCAATTGTAGCAAGACGTTTCATCATAAATACCTCCAAGATAGTTTAACAATAAATGTGTGGTTCTGCTCTTTACAAAACCGCTCGAATATAGCTGTCTCTTTCTCAAATGTCAAGAGTTGGGGATGTATTTTACTTTTTGCCTTGAGGTTATCCACACTTACCCATTCGATTTACCCATTTTGACCCTTCCAAGACTTCTTTCAAGAGCACCAACAGCGTCATCAATATGCCTTTTTTCAGCAATCAATGGTGGTAGCCATCGGAGAACATTAGTATTGGTGAGGTTCAGCAATACCTTCTCTTCCAACATTTCTTCCACAATAGTCGCACCATCAAATTTCAACTCTACACCAGCCATGAGACCAAAACCTCTTACATCGGTGATTGATTCAGGGTATGCCTGTTGTAAACCTCTCAGCTTCTGCATCAGATAATCCCCAACTGATCTCGCGTTTTCCATGATACCCTTTTCCAAAACCTCTTTTAGAGTTGCTATACCAGCAGCACACGCAACAGGATTTCCTCCGAAGGTTGTCCCGTGAATTCCCTGACTGAGAACAGGAGCAAACGATTCTTTGGCAAGAAATGCACCGAGAGGCAGCCCCCCTCCTATTGCCTTCGCCAATACAACGATGTCGGGTTCAATATCAAAATGCCCGCATCCGAGAAACTTCCCTGTTCGGCCAACCCCCGCCTGTATCTCATCTGCAATAACGAGAAAGCCATAACGCCTACGCAACTGTGACAACAGTTGGACATACGCTGATGAAACGGGATTAACGCCACCTTCTCCCTGAATGAATTCCAACACCACGGCGAGTGTTTCCTCATTAACGGCTTTCTCAAGCTCGCCCGTGTCATTAAATTTAAGAATGCGTGTGTGAGGCAGAAAAGGCTCAAAGCCGTCCCGGTATTTCTCACGCCCTGTAATGGATAAAGAACCAAATGTCCTTCCATGAAACGATCCACTCAAGCCGTGGATAGTTTTTTTCCCTTTTGGGCGTCCCCAACGGCGGGCCAATTTCAAGGCGCCTTCCATTGCCTCTGTGCCGCTATTTGAGAAAAATATCCTGCTAAAACCTGTGGCACGTGTAAGACGCTCGGCCAATTCAATTTGTGTATCCTGGTAAAAAGTATTGGAGAGATGAAGGTACTTTACGATTTGGTTTTGAATGGCTGAAATGACTGCGGGATGATTATAGCCTAGTGCGTTAACTGCCAACCCTGCAAACATATCAAGATACTTCTGCCCATCTTTGGTAAAAAGATACAAACCATCGCCACAGTCAATATCCAGCTTCAGCCGTCTATATGTCTGAAAAAAAGACTGCTGCTCCCGCTCTATATAAGACATCATGAACGTCCCCTTCTCAATGCCAAAAAAAGTCCGTCATAAAACTTCACACTCTCCCGGAGCTGGTCAAAAGAATCATTATTCATAATCACAAAGTCGGCTTCTTTCAGTTTCACTTGATCGGGCATTTGACTTTTCATACGAATAACAACTTCCTGCTCCGAACAATTATCCCGTTCCATCACCCTTCGGACTCTCACCTTTTCATCGGCATGCACAAGCAGAACATAGTCCAATCGCGCATTCATGCCTGACTCGAATATCAGCGCCGCTTCAACAAAAATGAAATGTTCTGGTTTCTTTTCGGCAAGCTGCTCTATACGCCGGTCGATTTCCTCAAAGACGGCAGGATGTACAATATTGTCAAGTATCTTAAGCTTGTCTTTACTTGTAAAGACAATATCTGCAAGCATTTTGCGATTTAAGAGGCCATTGTTCTGGAAAACCTTATCACCGAATGCCCTCCGTATTTTTTGTCGAACGCCTTGATCCGCCTCGGTAACTTCCCTGGCAACCAAGTCTGCTGAAATGCAGATCCGCCCCAAGGCAGAGAAAATACCACAGACAGTGGACTTGCCGCTACCTATGCCGCCTGTTATTCCTATTGTAAGAGGAGTTGACTGTTTCACTTCTCCTGTTCCCTTGTCCATAAATACAAATGCCCCGCGCGGTTGACACGGAGCATTTTCATAATGGGTGACTGTTCATTACTTCGCAAATGCTACGGAGCGAAATTCCCGAATAACAATAACCTTGATCTGGCCAGGATATTCCATTTCCTGTTGAATTTTAGCTGCGATATCATGAGCCAACTGGTCGGCAAGTGCATCATCCACCTTGTCCTGCTCAACAACTACACGAATTTCTCTTCCTGCCTGAATCGCGTACGTTTTCGCCACACCTTGGAATGATTGTGCCAAGGTCTCGAGCTTCTCCAAACGTTTCACATATCCTTCGACCGATTCCCTTCTTGCACCGGGACGTGCACCGCTGATAGCATCGGCTGCTTGAACAAGAGCAGCTATTGGTGATTCCATCGGAATATCATCATGATGCGACCCGATTGCATTGGCAACAATGGCATGCTCGCCATATTTCTTTGCAATTTCATATCCCAGCAGCGCATGCGGACCTTCAATCGTGCGGTCAACACACTTGCCAATGTCATGAAAGAGGCCTGAGCGCTTGGCAAGAGAGGCATCAAGACCCAACTCAGAGGCCATCATACCGGTAAGGAAGGCAACTTCAATGCTATGTTGAAGCATATTCTGTCCATAACTGGAACGGTACTTCATGCGTCCGACCAGCCGGAGAATTTCCTTGTGTGCTCCGTGCAAACCGACCTCAAGGAGCGAGTTTTCTCCGATCTTGAGAACTTCTTCCTCCAGTTCAGCCCTGACTTTCTCAACAACTTCTTCTATACGGGCCGGGTGAATTCTTCCATCTGCAATAAGCCGTTCGAGAGAGATGCGGGCAACTTCACGGCGGAACGGATCAAATCCTGAGAGGATCACTGCTTCCGGCGTATCATCAACAATGACATCCACCCCTGTCGCCGATTCGAATGCCCTGATGTTACGTCCTTCACGGCCAATGATACGGCCCTTCATTTCATCGCTTTGGATATTAAGAACACTGACCGTGGTTTCCACCGAATGGTCAGCAGCAGTGCGTTGAATTGCCTGAACAATCAGTTTTTGCGCTTCCTTCTTTGCCTCATCTCTTGCCTTGTCACGCAATTCCTTCAGGAGATGAGCCGCATCTGTTCTTGCTTCATTTGTAAGATTCTCGATAAGAATCCGTTTCGCTTCTTCACGGCTGAGGCCTGACATGCGTTCCAGCCTGTTATTCTCCTCGGCAATGAGGAGATCAATCTCCTTTTGGCGCTGATCCAATACGCGGCGTTGCTCGTCAAGTTCCTTTCTCCAACCACCCAGTTCCCGCTCCTTCTTCGAGATCAGGTCGACTTTTCGATCAATGTTCTCTTCACGAGCCTCCAGTTGCTTTTCCTGTGAAGTAAGCTTATTGCGGCGCTGTTGAACGTCATTATCAAATTCCTTTTTCTTTGAATACCACTCATCCTTCACTTCAAGCAGTTTCTCGCGCTTCAATGCGTCCGCTTCCCGCCCAGCATCGGTTATGATTTTTGATGCCTGCTCCTTTGCTGAAGTGATTTTATTCTGGCCGGCTTTGCTGTTAAAGAACCAGCCAAGGCCCAATCCGACAATACAACTGGCCACAGCAAATGCAACAACCATATACGCTTCCATACAGCCTCCAAATTCACACAGTTACGCAAAGAACAAAAAAAAATCCGCACACACCATCCGTACAAAAAGAGGTTATAAAGAACCTTTTTTCAAACACAGTGGGTGCTCGCCTGAACGCCTTTTACTTCCACACTCTCGCTCAACCCGCCGAAGCGGGGGTCATCGCAAGAACCCTGCAGGAGCAGGGTATGGCTTGTAATCGACGCCCATGAGTCGGGCTCCCTATTATATCAGTGTTGGTTCTTTATAATATTGTGTTTGTAACGGCTGACAGTGCGGACTTTAATGTCCGAATCTGATACTACCTATGTCAGAACAACAATCCTTTCAATAGTTAAGAACATCTCTTTGAACTTCGGGCGTTCACTGTTGTAAGCAATTATCAAGATAACTCACCATCTTACTGATTTCCCCGTCTATAAGCCCTACAGTTGCCTTTGCCCGCTCGCGTTCCTTCAACAAGTCTTCAGTAATATTCAAGGCTGAAAGGACCGCGACAGTAAGCGTGGGCTGGTCAGGAATCTTGGCATGCACGGAACTAATCATCTCATCAACATGTGTTGCAACGCGACGTGTAAACTCCTCGCTATCTCCGCGAAGAGGATACTCCGACCCGAATATCTTAACTCTGATGCTCTTTCTATCTGTTGTCATGTGCTTCTCTGCACGTGGTTTTGGTAGTATGCCGCTAAAAAAACCTACAGGTAGGCATCAATCCTGGCAAGCAGGTCTTTCACCTTGGAGACAAACGCCTCACGCTCACCATTCGCCACCAGAAATCCTTCTTTGCTTTCCGCCGCAGCTTTGCTTGCGGTAACTTCCTTCAGTTGATTCTCTCTCTTCAGAAGCTCACGATCAAGCCCCTGCAGCCGCGATTCAAGTTCTTGAACCCGTGCATGAAGAGAGGCTTTCTCCTCACGCAATTGGACAACCATTTCACCCGCGCTGCGAACACGCTCCCATAAACCCTTCAGCCCATCTTCTAGCGACTGTACCTCTGACGAGGCAAGCACGGACTTTTCAACGGGATGCTGCTCCACATCTAACCCTTTGGTTATGTAATTGTTGGCGGCAGTATTCAAATACTTCTTAACGTTGCCCCGAACTCTTGTTCCAATATCTTGGTGATACGGCTTATTTCCGAATCCACTTCCGCATCAACAAGAGTCCGATCCGGTGAAATAAAGCCAAGCGAAAAGGCAAGACTCTTGGTCCCCTTCGGAAGCTTATCACCTTCGTATAAGTCGAACAGTATTACTGATTGAAGCAGCGAACCTGAAGCCTTCAGGATCGCCTGCTCCAGGCTGCTAGCAGAAATTCCCGAGTCAACAACCAAAGCAATATCTCTTCGCACTCGTGGAAAGCGTGGAACCTGTTCATATTTACGATTCACATCGCTGGCAAGCGCCGGTAACTCCAATTCAGCAACAAATACTTGCTGCTCTATGCCATATTGTTTCAGAAGTTTATCACTGACCGACCCAAGATAGCCAGCGTAACTTCCATTGATTTCAATGCCTAGAGCGTTTTCATCTAAAGTTTCGGTCGTAGAATAAGAAATAAACCGACTTTTGTCAAGAATAATCTTCCTGAGTACATCCGTCATATCTCCTTTGACATCAAAGAAATCGACCTGACGTGTCTTAATACTCCACTGTAACGGGATATCTGTTCCGGTCAGCGCAATACAGACTT
>CAZWIN010000164.1:0-6473 GCA_964633855.1 uncultured Chitinophagales bacterium | reverse complement strand
ATGGCCGATCCGATACTGCAGGAAAAGGGCATTCTTGTTATACCTGATATTCTCGCCAATTCAGGCGGTGTGACGGTTTCCTATTTTGAATGGGTGCAGGATCGGGTGGGGTATTTTTGGAGCCTTCAGCGTGTTAACAGACGGTTGGATAGAATGATGCGCACAGCATTCGACTCTGTGTATAGTACGGCCGAGAAACATAAAGTCAGTATGCGCATTGGAGCATATATATTGGCCATTGACAAGGTTGCAAAAACTCTCAAGCTTCGCGGGATATACGCTTAAGGAACATTGTTTGATTTCAGGAAGATGCAATACCCGAATCCTCTGC
This sequence comes from uncultured Chitinophagales bacterium, assembly GCA_964633855.1. Taxonomy (GTDB): domain Bacteria; phylum Bacteroidota; class Ignavibacteria; order UBA10030; family UBA6906; genus CAZWIN01. Next base: position 6,142 of record CAZWIN010000164.1, on the reverse strand, counting down.
TTGTCGTTAATGTTCATGACAATGAATACCGCAGCGCAAGAGGTTTCAGAACCAAAAAAGAACCTCGATATCTTGCAGGAAGTAGCCGAACGTGTTGCACTAAGAGTAAGTTCGAATATCCCTGCTCATGGTACCGTCTGTATTCAAATCAATCCCAAAGACGCGGCGTGGTATATTGAGTCCGGATTATACAACGGGTTTCGACGAAGTAATGTTGAGATTGCAACGGCTGACTCTGCCATGTATCTTGTAGTATTCAGCCTCAGGGATTCGCACATACGATATGAGAAGCCGAGGGGTGATAATGTCTTCGGAGACAGAGTGGTAGACAGACGCATTGGTCTCGGGCTTGATGTAAAGCTTGAACAGCGTTCCGGTAGCGGCCCTCTGCTTGTTCAACGGTTCGATGAAGAATCAACAGACACAATCAGTGCAGCTTACATTGAGTTTGTTGAGAACCCACTCGTTGCTGCATCCAAAGGTACATTGCAGTCTGGCAGCTTTTTCTCTTCCTTTCTTGAGCCTGTTCTGATATTGGGATCTGTCGGCATAGCAGTGTTTCTGTTATTTCATGTGCGGAGCTAGGAAAGTAAACGCCGATTGGTCCGTCATAATTTCCTTTCTACCATTGGCCTGATTGCTGTAACATGTTTGCTCTGTGCTGCATTTTGGAGGACTTCACCTGAGAGTTCAGAGAATCCTGTCGTACTGGCTTCATCCCGTGTCCGCCTCATTGCTGTTGGTGATGTCAATCTAGGTAGACAAGTCGGTCAAGAGATATTGAAGGGAGATACGCTGTTCCCGTTTGCTTTTGTCAGAGACACATTTGCAATGTATGATGTCGTCTTTGCGAATCTTGAGTGTACATTATCGGATCAAGAAGGAGAAACACAACATCCGAAGAACAACCTGATTTTTACCGGTCCGCCTGTAGGGGCAGCGACTCTCAAAAGGGGCGGCGTTACGGTGGTATCGACAGCAAACAATCATGCTCTTGACTATGGCAAACGGGCACATGCCGAAACTATCAAGTACCTCACCGATGAGGGTGTTGAGTTTTCAGGAACGAACAGGGATAGCAGTTTGTTGTACGCACCTCTCTTGTTCACAAGAAACTCAATCCGTTTTGCGCTCCTGGCTTGTACAGATGTTATGAATATTGGTGATTTCATGTGGAAGCGTTTCGTTGCAGAAGCAGATACAGGAAAGATGCTTCCAGCAATTCGGGCAAGCAGGAAGCTTGCAGATGTTGTCATCGTGAGTTACCATGGCGGACAGGAATACACACCCAAACCTGCCAGGCGGACAGAATGGTTCGCGGACCAAGCCATCAACGCGGGAGCGGATGTGTTTCTCGGGCATCATCCGCATGTACCGCATGGCATGAAAACGGTCAAAGGAAAGGTCATTGCCTATTCGCTTGGCAACTTTGTTTTCTATCAACCTTTTCAGGAGTGGACACAGAGGAGTTTTGCATTGACGTTGACCATTGTTAAGGACGCAGGAGGTGTACGAATAGAGAACCTGCGTTGCCTTCCTGTGATGAGCGGACTGCAACCGCATTTTACCAGCGATTCAGCAATGTCAGCTATGATACTTGAACGTATAAAGAATATTTCTTCACTGGAGAAGGAAGTGATAGTCGCATGGTGAGAATGGCCTTCTTGTGTGTCGTTGTTGTTTGTTGTCTACAATTTGTGGGATGTTCTTCCTCGGAGCAAATAACCTCTCTCAGCGCCGAGGAGCGTTTTGCAAGGGCAAAAAGCCTGTTTGAGGAAGAGAACTTTCAGGAAGCGATGACGGAGTTTACCATAGTGACACTTCAATACCAGGGAAGCTCAGTTGCCGACGACGCCCAGTTTTATCTTGGCGAATGCAGATTTGCGCGGGGTGAGTTCCTGCTCGCAGTATTTGAGTATCAACAGTTGAAAAGAAGCTATCCGGCAAGCCCTCTTGTGCCTGATGCCCAGTTCAAACTCGGCATGGCGTATTATGAATTATCGCCGGGATCCACCCTTGACCAGCAATACACAAACAAAGCAATTGACGAGTTACAGACGTTCATCGAGTATTATCCATCACATCAAAAGGCAGCGGGGGCTGATTCGCTTATTCGTGACCTGACAACACGCCTTGCGCAAAAGTCATTTGAGATTGCTGAACAGTACATGAAACTCGAATACTACAAAGCCGCAATCTTCTATTATGAGGATGTTATTGAGAAATACCACGATACGGAATATGCCCCTCTGTCATATGTCGGCAGAGTTGAAGCATATATAGCCAGAAAAAAATATTCCGACGCACAGACTGCAGTGGAGGAATTCATCGCGAAGTTTCCCAATAGTGTGTTGCGCGCACGTGCTGACCGGCTCCGACAGACCATTCTTGAAAAGATTGAAGAATCAGGCGTTGAACAGACCACACGAGGCAAAAACCCACTGCAGCAAACAAGTTCCGTTAAACAGGAAGCCCATTGATGAAAGCCAGATGTGTGCGGGATTCACAAGTGTTTACGACAGAGCTTGTACTTCCGAATGACACCAATCAGTTGGGCAATCTTTTAGGCGGCAGGTTAATGCATTGGATTGATATTGCAGCGGCAATTTCGGCGCAACGTCATTGAGGCAGGGTATGTGTAACCGCGTCTGTGGATGAGCTGAATTTCCATCATGCGATCAAGCTTGGCGAAGTCGTGACGTTGCACGCATCGGTGAATAGGGCGTTTCGTACCTCGATGGAAGTGGGAGTTCTTGTCACCGCCCAAGGACTGAGCGGAGAACCAGTGAAGAGAGCCAACAATGCTTATCTGACATTTGTTGCAATTGATGAATCCGGGCACCCGGTTCCTGTTCCCTCAATTACCCCAACAACGGAGGATGAAAACCGGCGGTATGTGGAAGCTCTTGCCAGAAGAGAATTGAGGCTCAAGAGAAGACAGTCGGAATAAACACCGGTGAGCATCCATTTTTCTTCTGTCCCAACATTATCACATCATTTTCTTCGGTCGCTCAAAGGCCGCTTGGCCCTCAATGTGATCTCCTTTCATCTGTTGTGTTCACTTGCTGCTGCACAACGCTCTTCCACAACCTTCGGCCCAATGATTGATACCCAGCTTGGCTATGTACCACTGGGCGTAAGTACATTGAAATTGGGCAATAACCGGCAAGGTGAAATAGTTGTGCTTGCCGCATCAAATCCTGTTTTCCGCTGTTATACAGTTGATGGTGCGGGCACTGTCGTTTCTACCAGATCACTTACAACTTCACAACTTGTTCAACAATTCATTACGGGCGACCTTGACGCGAATGGTACCGACGAAATCATTGCCTATTCTCCCCGCACGACAACTATTACAATGTTCTGGAAGACAGCAGCCAGTTGGGAGGAAACAAACATCAGCGTCACTTCCATGCCACAGGAAGTGGTCATAGCCGACCTCAACAATGACGGGCAAAAGGACCTGGTGCTCTTTGGCAAGTCCTCAGCAGGCGTATCGGTGCTCTATGGCCGCGGTGCAAGAAGATTCAATACAGGCCCAATGATTTTCCCCGATATTTCAGCGAGTGATCTCAAGGCTGCCGATCTTAATGGTGATGGTATAACCGATGTGTTGCTTTTGAATTGGTTAAGCGAAGAACTTATGGTGTTCTACGGTATCGGAAGGGGAGTGTTCGCAGAGCAGGTTTCAGTACAACTTCCGGGTGAGCCTGCACATCTTGCCATAGGTCCGGTGTCAAAGCGACGCACTGTTCTTTCAGCGGTTTCCGTTCCTTCCGAGCGAAAGATCGTCATACTGCAGGGAAATTCCACGGGCGAGTTTACTCTTCAACAGGTTCTTGCAACACCTTCATCTGTAAATTCATTGGCGATAACAGACGGGAATGATGACGGCGTTTCTGATATCGTTTTTGCTACGGCGAGCTCTATTTCCGTTTCCCTCGGTACTTCACATTCGTTTGAAACTCCAACTCCGTTTGGCACCGGCTTGTCAGTAAGTGGCTGGAGGGTTGCCGATGTCACCAATGATAAAAGTGTTGACCTGCTTGCGGTGGATCAGGCAACTCAAAGACTCGTTATTGTGGGAGGCACCGCTCACAAAACAATGTTGCGCTGGCCCAGCCAATATTGTGTTGGTAGTATTCCTGTAGGATTGAGTCTCGGGGACTATTCCGGTGATGGCCTTGTTGACATTGCTGTTGCCAACTCGGCCTCTTCCACGGTTTCCTTTTTGATGAATCAGGGTAACGGAGCATTTGACGGTCAGTTGTCACTTCCCGTTGATGAACAGCCTATGTTTATTCAAAGAGCCAGTCAACATGGAAAGATTCCCGCGTCTATTGTCATATCGCATCCGGCAACGGAGCGCATTACAGTAAGCCACATTGATTCTCTTATCAACAGCTCTAACTCTGTCAGCCTTCGCACCGCGAGCAACCCTTATGTTGTTCTGGTGAAGGAAAGCCCCTTCACAACCGGCCTTGAAATGGTAGTTCGTTACAATGAAACGAAAACCGCTTCCGTTGGCATGTCATTGTTTGAGCAGATAGGCAACGGGAAATTCGTCGAAAACAACCTTACGGCAAATTTCCCCAACCGTGTTCTTGCAATGACAGCAGATGATATCACCGGTAATGGACAGTATGACCTTGTGTTTGCAAGCAGGGAAAAATTATCCCCGCGTACAACAATCGAGTTTGCGACGGCCGGCGCCAAATTTAATTTTCGTAGTGTGGAACGCCTGTTTTCTTTTACAGACTCAACCTCAAGTGCGAGTTCAATATTTGCCGGCTACCTAAACCCTGATTCGCTCAAGGATATTATGGTCTTGCTTGGCCCGCCGCGCAAAATGTTAGGCATTTGTTACAGTCTTGGTGCAGGCGAATTTCGTGACTCGGTGGAATGGGTGACGGGAGTATATCCTCTCAATGATGATGTTATCCTGCTGCAGGATGTGAACGGAGATGCCCGGAATGACATCACTTATCTTGACGGGGAAAAAGAGAGAGTATGTGTGATATATCAGCGTCCGGAAGGTGGATTCCGCACTCCTGTTACAGTTATGCATGCACCCGGAGTTCGCGGACTCAGAATCGCTGCACTGAAAACACACGATGTATATGACGTGATTCTTTCGCATGCTGACAAGGGAAAAGTCTCCATTGTGTTTGATGCATTCAGGAAGTGAATGTGAGGTGTACGATACACAACTTTGTTTTGTTAACCTGTTTTACGGCGGGTGCTGCTCTTGCAGGAGAAGGTGCAACTATTGCCAATCGAAAAACACTGGCTATACAACTCGGCCAGGCGATGGATTCATCACGTATTATAAAATGCGGTTTGCCACTGATTGCGTTTCATTCGGAGAAAAAAGATGCGGCTACAGGTGAACTCTCCAGTATGTTGTTCAGACCGGTGACCCAAAAATCAATACTGCGTGGCCGGTTCAGAGTATATTATGATACCACCGGCATGCATGCACCAGCAATGCTGGACGTGGATCATCAGCGCGTTCCGAATTCCTCAAATGCATTTGCCGATTCTGTCGCCGCTGTTGCGAATCATGTCTACGATGTAGAAACAAATCCGACCGGCCTTGCTTACCCGGCACCTCCGGCGGATTTCGGAGGTGGGGAAGGGGATGAATATGATATCTATATACAGGAACTCGACAATTTGTACGGATATACTACTCCTGAAACGCAATTTGATGGGAGAAAATACACAACTTTCATAACTATCGACAATGATTTTATTTTTGTTTCGCCCGACACTAACAAGGGCATCCCAGCTCTCAAGGTCACTATGGCTCATGAATTTCATCACGCGATCCAAATAGGGAATTATGCCTATCGGGGTTTTGATGATATCTATTACTACGAGATGACGTCGGTTTGGATGGAAGATGTAGTATATACCGAGGTCAACGACTATTACAGCTATCTGCGTGCGGGGAGCGGACACTTCAGGAACCCGGATGTTCCGTTTACCTCGACGGAATTGATTATGTAGTAGTAGAGGTATCTGGTGCCATTACCTTGCAAAACGGAACAGTCGCGAAATCATACGCAGATCCTGGCAGTATATAGCATCGTTACGCCCATTGGAGGCTATTCAATCAGCCCTTGCCGAGTTCTCCTCG
>CAZWIN010000163.1:4755-6473 GCA_964633855.1 uncultured Chitinophagales bacterium | reverse complement strand
GCAACACACCGTGCTCTTTGACAATCAGCGAGCGGCGCAACGGCACCATGAAGAGCACGCCGAGGATACCTCCGACAAACGCAAGCGTAAGAATATTCGCGTAGGTGAAATAGTTCTCGCCACCCGCAAGGAAAATCAATGCAGGGAATGTAAATGCAACTCCGGCGGCAATGGATTCCCCCGCTGAGCCGATTGTCTGCACTATGTTGTTTTCAAGAATAGTGGACTTCCCCACTTTCTTGAATACCGCAATAGCGAGGACAGCAATGGGAATGGACGCTGACACCGTCAATCCGGCACGCAACGCAAGGTACACGGTTGCGGCGCCGAAAATCAGGCCGAACAGCGCGCCAAGGACGATCGCCTTGACGGAAAACTCCGCCATTGATGTCTCTGCCGCAATAAAAGGCTTGAAGACGGAAGGTTTGTTGTGTGTCTCAGCCATACATACTCCTTAACTGGTGAGAGGATAATGTTCACATAAACAACAGATACAACAACTGGTCACGAATTGCTCGTGAAGAGCGCCTTGAAAACGTACCCGGCGATTTCAGGATTTTCCTTGAACCGCCTCGTTGAATAGCCGTACCAATGCTCGCCGAACGGGACATACAACCTCACTTTGTGTCCGTCTTTCACAAGGCGCTTTCTCAATTCCGGGCGAACACCGAGCAACATCTGGAACTCATACTCATCTTTCATCAAGTTCATCGCCTGAATCATCTTCAATGCGCCGTCAACAAGTACGGTATCGTGTGTTGCAATACCCACGTAGCTTTTGTTGAGAAACATCATTTCCAAAAGATGCAGGTAGTTTTTCTGGACTTCCTCTCTCCCCTGGAACGCGATATCGGGCTTCTCTTTATAAATGCCTTTGCACAGCCGGAAATTCGTCTGTGTCAGCAAAAGCCGGCGCACATCATCTTCCGAGCGGCGCATATACGCCTGCAGAACGATACCGGAACGCGGGAATTCTTTCTGCAGCGTCCGGAAAATGGAAATTGTATCAGTGGTACATGTCGAATCTTCCATATCAAAACGTACAAAAGTGCCGTACTGCGTGGCAACTTTGAGTATCTCACGCACATTTTCCGTGCAGAAGTCCACACCAAGCTTCAACCCGAGTGAGGTAAGTTTGATGGAAAGATTTGAATCCAGTTTCTCCTTGGCGATTGTATGCAGTACTTCAATTGATTGCTGACGGGAGGCAACGGCTTCGTTCTTATTGGTGACGTCTTCGCCAAGAACATCCAGCGTAGCGCATACACCCTCACTATTCAGTTGACGTACACACCGGACGGCATCAGCAAGTGTTTCACCGGCGATATAGCGGCCGGCAAACTGGCGAACAAGTGGCCGTGGTACGTACGGCAGGGTGGCAACAACAACTTTGTTCAACGCATTCATGAATTCAAAATTCCCGCTGCAGTATATTTTCCGGAGCGGTTGTTCCTAATGGATTCAAGTACCAAATCAGACAGCCCATGGGATCAAAGTTGCTTTCAATAACAGGGGAAAGGGCGCTAAAATGTCACAAAAACATAGAGAACCTTGTATAGAAAAGCAATAGTATCAACTGAAAATCATCCTCACCACCCACACCGCTGCCAGCATACCGGCAATGTCCGCAATTATGCCTACAGGTGCGGCGTGCCGTGTATTCTTGATGCCAACCGCTCCGAAATACACTGCAAGTACATAGAACGTGGTTTCAGAAC
>CAZWIN010000163.1:0-4745 GCA_964633855.1 uncultured Chitinophagales bacterium | reverse complement strand
GCCGTACATTGTGGAAGCAAGAACACCGATGAATGAATCAGGCCCGTGCACCTTCATCAGCTCTGTCATCAAGCCAAGCGATCCACTTCCGGAAAGCGGACGAAGAATTGCGAGGGGCAATGTCTCCGGTGGCATACCGATAAACGATACAACCGGAGAGAGCATTGTGGTCAACAACTCCATCGCTCCGCTTGCACGGAAGATTGCAATCGCCACCAGCATCGCCACAAGATAGGGAATAACACGAACCGCCGTGTTGAACCCTTCCTTCGCCCCGTCAACGAACACTTCATATACCTTCACTTTCCTGAAAAGCCCCCAGCCAAGAAACACCAGCAACAACAGAGGAATGGCGAAAATAGAAATAATGTTGATGATGGAGCGGAAGGTGTCAGCCATTGCCCGCCTCCAGTTCCTTCTTGAACCGGGGAAGCCGCTGAAGAAGCTTCGCGGCAAGAATTCCGGCAAGCGTTGCGCAGCCGGCGCCGACGATGGATGTACCAATGATGATTCCCGGGTTCACTGATCCGGCCGATGCACGAACGGCAATTGCAGTTGCAGGAATCAGAATCAGCCCGCCGGTGTTAATGGCAAGAAACGTAACCATCGCATTGGTTGCCGTACCGGGTTTGGGGTTCAGTTTGTTCAGCTCCTCCATTGCCTTCAGCCCCATTGGAGTCGCGGCGTTACTCAACCCCAGCATGTTCGCAGCGATATTCATAATCATCGCTCCGACGGCTGGATGCTCGGAAGGAACATCCGGGAATAGTCGTTTCATCAACGGTGAGAGGAGGCGTGCAACGATCTTCAACAACCCGGCTTCTTCGGCGACTTTCATCACGCCGAGCCAGAGCGCCATAATGCCGATCAGGCCAAGCGCAATTGTCACAGCGACTGAAGCGATATCGAAGGCAGCCTGGGTAACAGCCTTCATCTTGAGGAACCGGATTGATTCAAACTCAATCTTCACAGGTACGGCTTGTCCATCGTGATAAGCCTGGGTGGAGAGAATCTTACCGGACAGTTTCCCCCTATTCAACGCCCCTTTTACCATCTCCTTCCACAATTGCGGAGCAGCATCATTCAGGGCAAGCTCAAACGCCTTTTCGCCTGACGGTGATGTTGTTATTGTTATTGGCTGCTGTACCGGCCCCTTCTGCACGACTCCATAAAAAGCATTGAATGTCTCCCCGGAAATCACCAACTCTCCTTCGAGGTTCGATCCGGCGAGCGCACCTGCCGTAGCCGCCACGTTCATCGTCCCGTCAAGTTGCTGTCCGTTACGGTACGTGTTTGCAACATCATCATAGATATCAGTTCCGGCAGCGGTAAGAATACCGGTAACAATCAGCCCAATCCAGATGTAGTTCAGCATGCTTTCTCCTAAAACCTGAGTTGGAGTGAAAGACGGTTGCGTTGGTCAGGAATCACTCTCAGCGAAAGATTATCGCCGACATCAAAATCATACAAACTTGCGTCCACGTATGCATCGGCAACATTCACCAGATAAAAAATAAGAAAGTACCATGCAAATGTGTCGCGCTGCTTTTTGTAAAACTCCCTGAGGCGGAGCTGTGTGGAAGCCTCGGCCGGATCCGTGGATAAAGCAGCATTGTATTTTTCCCTCGCGTCCTGCACACGCCGGTTGTTGTTCAGCCATTCGGAGGCAAAGTACGTTCCAAAACCTAGCGCCACAGGGACTTTCCAGTAGGATTCATTATAGAATTGTCCGGCTCCGGGAAGAACAGCGGAGAACAACATCGCAAGGCCGGGCGATTTTGTCGGAGAGTAGTGTGAAGAAACAGTATCGGGAGTTGAAACGGATATTTGTGTGAATGGAACTGCAGGCGATTCCTGGAGTGAATCCGTAGTTTGCAGGGTGACGCTATCAGGAGGCATCAGTCCCCGGGCAAGAGCAAGCGGATGAAAACACGACGAGAGAACAAGCAACGCAACCAGGCGCAGCATTGGCTTCATCGGTTATCTTCATCTCGCCTTGATGATGGCAACCGCTTCAATTTCCACACGCACATCTCTGGGCAGCCGGGCGACCTCTACAGTGGAACGAGCGGGAGGGTTTTCCTTGAAGTACTCTCCATAGACCTCGTTCATGGAAGCAAAGTCGCTCATATGAGTCAGAAACACCGTCGTCTTCACAACATGCGCAAAGTTCGAACCACCCTCCTCCAGGATTGCTTTGAGATTCTCCATCACCTGTTGAGTTTGGGCTTTGATATCCCCGGAGACAATCACACCTGTTGCAGGATTCAAGGCGATCTGGCCTGCAGTAAAGAGAAACCCCTGCGGAGTAATAATGCCTTGGCTGTATGGGCCGATGGCTGCGGGCGCTGCGGCGGTCTTGATGACCTTCTTTTCCATTATCCTAGCCATTCCTGTTATCGGTTGTCGAAAGAAGGTCAATCAGCCGGTCAAGGTCATCATCGGAATAGTAATCTATAACGATGTGGCCTTTCCCGTCCGCCAATGGCTTGACTTCTACCCGGGTCCCGAGAATTTGCCTCAGACGGTCTTCGACGCTTGTGAGGGAAACATTGCCCGAAGAAGCAGGTACGCGTGTGCGCTGCGTTTTCTTCCGTCCGCGTTTGCGTACAAGCCGTTCAACATCACGCACAGAGAGGTCGTGGTTAACAATCTCATGAAAAATTTCCAGCTGAAGCACAGGGTCTTCAATTGTAATGAGGGCACGCGCATGCCCATTGCTCACCAGCCCCTTTCGTACACCGCCCTGAATTGGTTCGGGAAGTTTGAGCAGGCGCAAAAAATTTGCAATCGTTGACCTGTCCTTGCTGATCTTGTCGGCAAGTTGTTCCTGGGTGTACGCACATTCATCAATCAGCCGTTTGTAGGAAATCGCAATTTCAATCGGGTTAAGGTGCTCACGCTGGAGGTTCTCGATCAGCGCCAGTTCAAGCATTTCCTCGTTGGTGCCCACTTTAATAATGTAGGCGGGAATATGTGTAAGGCCTGCTTCACGTGCTGAACGCACACGGCGTTCGCCGGAAATCAACTGATAGCCACCGCCATCAAGACGCCTGACCGTGATGGCCTGTATAACGCCTTTCTCCTGGATAGATCGCTTCAGTTCATCAAGTGCCACCTGATCAAAGTCGGCACGAGGCTGAAACGGGTTTGTCTGAATCTTGTCCAGTTCAATTTGGGAGATGACATCGTTGGAGCTTCCGTCATCAGGCCGCACGGTAAGCACCGGTGCTGCGACAACTGGTTTCGGGATCAACGAGGCGAGGCCGCGGCCCAACACCGGCTTGGTCTTTGTCATGTCGAATTCCCCCATATTATGCCGTCACCACGTGATGGTTGTTATTCACAAGAACCTCCTGGGCAAGCTCCATATAATTTCTTGTTCCTGTTGACATTGCGTCATACAGGATGATCGGTTTTCCAAAACTGGGCGCTTCACTCAAACGGACGTTGCGAGTAACAACGGCTTTGAACACTTTCGCGCCGAAATATTTTTTTACCTCTTCAACAATCTGGTTCGAGAGGCGCAACCTGCTGTCAAACATCGTCAGCAAAACTCCTTCGATATCCAATTGCTCATTGAGCTGCTTCTTCACCATGTTCACTGTGTACAGCAACTGGCCCAATCCCTCAAGAGCATAATATTCACATTGCACGGGAATCAGCACTGAGTCCGAAGCAGTTAGCGCATTGAGCGTAAGCAAACCGAGGGAGGGAGGACAATCAATGATGATAAAATCATATGAATCGCGAATGGCACCAAGTGCCGTCCGCATCCGTTTCTCCCTGTTCTCCAGCTCAACCAGTTCCACTTCCGCACCGACAAGGTTGATATGAGAAGGAATTACCGACAGAAAAGGCATTGAGGTTTGTTGCACAACTTCAGCAGGTGGAACGCCGTTGACAATTACTTCGTAGGTACTGCGTCCTTCAGTGCCGGAAGTAACTCCAAGCCCGCTGGTGGCATTCGCCTGAGGATCAGTATCAACAAGCAGGGTTCTCTTCTCTGCCGCCGCAATACAGGCTGCAAGGTTGACGGCTGTTGTCGTCTTCCCGACTCCCCCTTTTTGATTTGCTATGGTGATAATTTTTCCCAGATCAATCCTTTACAGTGCTTTCTTACTCCAACCCGGCAGCAAGAACTATGGCAACAATACCCAATCCGACATTTATTCGATTGAATTGAAGCGCACGTTCTACATAAGGAGTGCTGTTTCCCTCCGGATTGGCATCTTCAGAGGCACGTACTATCATACGTCCGTAACCAATGGAGAAGAACACCATCAGAAGAAAAACTGCTTCCTTGAGCGCTAGAATAATGGACCACTTGCTTTCGAACGAGAAAAAAATGAACCGTGGATCAAACAGCATCAACGCTACGCCGGAAATCACCACCGTCCAGACCGACATCCAGATAAACGGAACAAATCGAAATAGTAATGTGACAGTTGAGGATGCAGATAGCCTTCCGGACTTTATTTCCGGCATAAGAATAACCGTCTGAAACAGGAGTCCGCCCAGCCACACGATGACAGCAAACAAATGCAAGCTGCGGGTCATCCAAATCATGAAATCCATAGTAATATCCGGAGACTACCGCGAGGCTCTTGTTCTAAAATCAGTCAAAATGTGAAACGGCGTGAAACAAGATAGTGCTTTTGCTTCTACTAAGCAATGCAAATTAAGGGGTATCTGTAGAAGATTGGTAAAGAAGAAGCCTGAATCCTACTCTCCAAGATGGTGTT
>CAZWIN010000162.1:0-6476 GCA_964633855.1 uncultured Chitinophagales bacterium | reverse complement strand
GGGACAGTTTACTTCTGCATCGTGGTTTATTATTCTTGCGGCGGGGTTTGACTCGCTGGATGGTATCATGGCACGCATTACCAAATCTTCGTCGGAATTCGGCGTGCAGATTGATTCGCTTTCTGATGTTATTTCTTTCGGCGCCGCACCGGCGTTTCTTGTCTATCAATTGTATCTTAACCAGTTGGGCAGCCTGGGAATTCTGCTCAGTTCCCTGCTGATGATATTCGCAGGCCTGAGGCTTGCCCGTTTCAACACGCAGCTTGTCGGCTTTGAAAAAGACCACTTCGTCGGTTTGCCGACTCCGATGAGTGCGTTGACTGTGGCAGCGTTTGTGCTGAACTCGTGGAGCATCACCGGAGGGTTGAATCCCCCTTCGGCAATGTTGCTTCCGTGGATTCCGGTCGGCCTCGCTATTCTCATGGTGAGCAAGATAAAGTACGATACGTTTCCGAAAATCTCCAAGCGTTCAGTAATGAAAGAGCCGTGGAAATTTGTGTTTTTGATTCTTGCGGTGATTGTTGTGTTTGTCACTGGTGGAAGTGCAATCCTGCCGCTCTTGTTGCTGTTCATCGCTCTTGGTATTGTTCGTTATGTCGGCAGTATCATCAAACACCTTGTATATCATGAAGAAAAGATTGAACAGGAACAATCGGCTGAACATTCAAAAGCGGAAGTCTGATGTATCTTTCAAAAGTCAAAGTGACGTTGCGAAAATCCATTCTTGACCCGCAAGGGAAGGCGGTACAGCACGCTGTGCAGTCGCTCGGTGTAAATGAAGTCCGTGAAGTGCGTATGGGGAAATACATCGAACTGACGCTTGATGCTTCAGGGGAAGCTGATGCGCGTAAGGCAACCGAGGAAGTATGCAAAAAGCTTCTCGCCAATCCGGTGATGGAAGATTTTCACATTGAAGTAGAGAAGATTTGAATGAAGGGCGACAGGGTGAAATTCGGCGTTGTGGTATTTCCGGGCTCCAACTGCGACCATGATGCGCACTACGTGTGTTCGGAGATTATGAAGCAGGAAGCAGTCTTCCTCTGGCACAAGGATGCCGACCTGCAGGATGTGGATGTTGTCATTCTGCCTGGCGGGTTTTCATATGGTGATTATCTCCGCTGCGGCGCCATAGCACGGTTCTCCCCGATAATGAAAGAGGTCGTCCGGTTTGCAAACAACGGCGGCACGGTACTCGGGATTTGCAACGGGTTTCAGGTGCTTGTAGAAGCGGGGCTTCTCCCCGGCGTGTTGTTGCGAAACGCCTCGCTCCGGTTCATCTGCCGGTTTGTCAATCTCAGGATCGAGAATGCAGGAACACAGTTTACAAATCAATACCGGGCAGGAGAGGTGGTTTCGATCCCAATTGCGCACGGTGAGGGGAATTATTTTACCGATCCGGTTACGCTGAAACATCTGGAAGAGAACGGACAGATTGTCTTCCGCTACTGCAGTCCCGAAGGGGAAATTACGGATGAAGCGAACCCCAATGGTTCTCTCGCAAATATCGCCGGTATCATCAACGAACAGGGGAATGTGCTCGGGATGATGCCGCATCCGGAGCGGGCTTCCGATCCGTTGTTGCGCCACACGGATGGACAAAGGCTGTTCGCGTCAATAATTGAGAGTGTTGCATCCCGCGCCGCGGGATATTCATTAATTTCCGCCGAAGGCGGAGGGAGATAATACAATGGGTAATCTTGGTGCGACAGAAATCATCCTTATTCTTCTGGTCATCCTGATATTTTTCGGGGCGAAGAAAATTCCCGAACTCGCCCAGGGATTGGGAAAGGGAATCCGGGAATTCCGCAAGGCCACGCGGGAGATCGAGGATAATATCCATGATGAAGCAAAGAAGGTTGATGAGCGAAGCGAGAAGAAGGGGCAGTAGAGGTGTTTGAGAACATCGGCGGTACCGAGCTTCTTCTTGTTATGTTTGTTGTGTTTCTGTTCTTCGGGCCCGGGAAGTTCCCCGCAATCGGAAAGAATATCGGCAAAGGTGTGAGAGAATTCCGGCGTGCACTCCGCAATGTGGAGGAGGACTCACAGCCGCCGGTTCATGACAGGCCCCGTTCCGGGTAATGATTTTTTCTTCTGAAGCTCCACGCATTTCATCCATGCATTTCACGAGCTGTTTGATTTGAATATCCACACGACGTTCGAAGAGACACGCAGGGCGATTATGTCCGGCGCGACAAGTTGTGAGCGGGTGGCCGGGGATTTCCTCGGCCGAATTTCCTCGCGCAAACACCTCAATGCTTTTCTTTCTGTTTTTGATGAGCGCGCCCTGGAACGGGCGCGTATCGTTGACCGGAAGATAGCGGCAGGGAATGCGGGCAGGTTGGCGGGGATGGTCGTGGCGGCAAAGGATGTGCTGTGCATGAAGAATGAACGGGTCACCTGCGGCTCAAAGATGCTTGAGCATTTTGTTTCGCTCTACGATGCGACCGCAATCGAACGGATGGAGAAGGAGGATGCGGTATTCATCGGCAAAACGAATATGGACGAGTTTGCCATGGGGTCTTCCACGGAGAACTCGGCGTTCGGCCCGGTGTTGAATCCGGTTGATGAATCGCGTGTCCCCGGCGGTTCCAGCGGCGGGTCGTGTGTAGCCGTAGCGGGCGGAATGTCACACACTGCGTTGGGTACGGATACTGGCGGTTCGATCAGGCAGCCGGCGGCGTTCTGTGGCGTTGTCGGGCTGAAACCGACATATGGCCGCGTCTCCCGTTACGGGCTTGTTGCTCTTTCGTCTTCATTCGATCAGATTGGCCCGTTTGCCTCTACGGTAGCTGATGCCGCTCACGTACTTCAAGTGATTGCGGGCCACGATGAACGCGATTCAACATCGTCGCGTGTCCCTGTCCCCGAGTATCTTCCGCTGTTGACGAAAGATGTCAAGGGAATGAAAGTGGGCTTGCCGAAGGAAGCGTTTGGCGAGGGCTTGGATGCTGAAGTCAGAGCGGCAATCGAAGGCGCTGTGGACAAACTCCGAAAAGCAGGAGCAGTCATTCAGGAAGTAGAACTGCCGCATGCACAGTATAACATTTCCACGTATTATATCCTGATGACGGCCGAAGCTTCGTCGAACCTTGCCCGCTATGATGGCGCACGGTATGGTTATCGTTCGGAGTCGGCGAAGGATTTGGCAGGAATGTATGTCAACTCGCGGAGCGAAGGTTTCGGAGCAGAGACAAAACGGCGCATCATGCTCGGGACGTATGTCCTTTCAGCCGGATACTATGATGCCTACTACCGGAAAGCGCAAAAAGTGCGGCGGCTTATTCAGGATGATTTCTTTCGTGCATTCACCTCTGTGGACTGCATTCTGATGCCGACCACGCCGACAACTGCGTTCAAAATGGGCGAGAAGGTCGAGGATCCTTTACAAATGTATCTCTCTGATATTTATACAGTCTCCGCAAACCTGGCGGGTGTCCCGGCAATCAGTATCCCGTGCGGAAAAGACACCAAAGGTTTACCGATTGGCGTACAGCTTGTAGGGAAACAGTTTGATGAAGGGACAATTTTGAAGGTCGGAGATTTTCTTGAAAGTACAAAATCAGCATAAGCACGAATCAATGATGCTGCACAGTTTCGGAAACAATAACAACTAATAACCAAGCACAATAATACTCACTAATATTTCATACTTCCTATGAGCGTACTCGTCAACAAAAAAACAAAGGTCGTCGTCCAGGGCATCACGGGCGGCGAAGGAACATTTCACACGAAACAGATGATCGAATACGGCACAAATGTGGTTGCCGGCGTTACACCGGGAAAAGGGGGGACAAAGTACAGCGGCAATGAAAAAGACACGCTGGCGCGACCCGTGTCGGTATTCAATACCGTAGCAGATGCTGTTACAGCCACCGGGGCTGATACATCTGTGATTTTTGTACCTGCCGCGTATGCGGCAGATGCAGTGATGGAAGCCGCCGATGCAGGTATCTCGCTTGTTGTGTGTATTACCGAAGGAATACCCGCCCGCGACATGGTTAAGGTGTACGAATATGTTTCAAAGAAAGGAACGCGACTCATCGGCCCGAATTGCCCCGGCATCATCACGCCCGGGCAGTGCAAGGTTGGCATCATGCCCGGTTTTATTCACAAGCCGGGACGGATTGGCGTTGTCTCTCGGAGTGGAACATTAACGTACGAAGCTGTCTGGCAGTTGACGGAGCGCGGCCTCGGCCAGTCAACCTGTATCGGTATTGGGGGCGATCCTGTCATCGGTACAAGATTCATTGATGCGATCAAACTCTTCAACGAAGACAGCGGCACTGATGCCATCATCATGATTGGTGAGATTGGCGGAACAGCTGAAGAAGAGGCTGCGGCATATATCAAGAAGCATGTAAAGAAGCCGGTGGTCGGGTTCATTGCCGGACAAACAGCGCCTCCCGGCCGTCGTATGGGCCATGCCGGAGCGATTATTTCAGGCGGCAAGGGTACTGCCGCGGAAAAAATGGCTGCGCTAAAAAAGGCTGGTATTCACGTAGTGGAAAGCCCTGCGCTTCTCGGAGATACGATGGTGAAAGCTCTGAAAGGAAGGTCAAAAGTCAAAGGGAAAAAGGCAAAGAAGGAAAATTCAAAAGGCAAAAAATTGAAGCCAGGGAAGGCGAAAGTCGCCGGCAAAAAACAAAAAGTAAAGCGCAAACGATAAAGAACTCTAAACCCGTTGGACTTTGTGAACTTGATTCAGGATTGGAGATTTGGCGCTTGATGCCCGACTCCTGACTCTACAGACTCAACAAACTCAATAAACTTATACAAGGATAACCATGGCAGTTGAACGTACACTTGCAATTCTCAAACCCGATTGCGTAAGAAAAAAACTTCAGGGCGAAGTGCTGGCGAAAATTCAGAAGGCGGGATTTAAGGTTCTCGGGCTCCGGCAGGTTCGCCTGACAAAGGAAACAGCCGGCGCATTTTACGCTGTCCACAAAGGCCGTCCGTTTTATGATAGTCTCGTTGAATTCATGTCGAGCGGGCCTTGTGTTCCGATTGCGCTCGAAAAAGAAAACGCCGTTGCAGATTTCAGGACGCTCATCGGGGCAACAGATCCGAAGGATGCCGCGGACGGGACAATAAGAAAGATATTCGCAGACAGTAAGGGCGAGAATATTGTGCACGGTTCGGACTCTGTAGAGAATGGAAAGATTGAAGTGGCGTTCTTCTATTCTGAACGTGAATTGGTCGAAAGCATTTAGTCGGTATCGAACAATAAAGACCGCATGGCATTGCCGCGCGGTCTTTTGTTTTTTATGAATAACCCTGAGCCAATATCCCAACGATAAATTCTTATTCGAAATCAGAAGTATGCCGCTCAAACCCTGGAAAAAACTGTCGCAAAAGGTTGTCGTCCAAAATCCCTGGTGGACGTATCTGCGCGATGAGTACGAGTTGCCCTCCGGTAAGAAGGGGGAATACAATTTTGTTCACACCAACGGCTCTTCGATGGTCATTCCCATTCTGAAGGATGGGCGGGTCCTGATGGTGAACCAGTATCGTTACCTTGCGGCAAAAGAGAGCCTGGAGTTTCCGTGCGGAAGCGTCAAGGATGGGTCAACGTATGATGAGACGGCCTGGCATGAACTTGCAGAGGAAACCGGCTATTCTTCCAACCGCTGGTTTATGGCGGGCGAATTCAACCCCTACAACGGTGTGACGGACGAAATGTGTCACGTATATATTGCAAGGGAGTTGTACAAAGTGAATGCTATACCTGATGAGACCGAGGAATTTGAATTTGAGCACCTCACTGGAGCCGAAATAGATGAAAGAATCCGTAATGGAAAAATCTGGGATGGTATGACCATAGCTGCATGGTCTATAGTGAAATCCAAAGCTAACCTTTGAGGCATCGTTGAAGACCTCCTCTGTTGTCAAAAACCTGGGCTTTGCCACATTACTCATTCTCACCATTATCATTTTCCTGCCGTATTGTACTGCCGGGCCGAGAATAAAACTTGGGGCAGATATTCTCATTGAAGAAAAGCTCTACGTTCTTACAGGCAAAAGGGTCGGGCTTATCACCAATCATACCGGACGGCTTGCATCGGGGGAATTTTTGCTCGATGCGCTGCTCGCGAAAAGAGTAAATGTTACGGCCCTCTTCGCCCCTGAACATGGAGTCCGCGGCGGTGCGTCTGCGGGCGAAACGGTAAACGACAGTGTCGACATGAACACAGGAGTAAGAATTTTTTCCCTGTACGGCAGACAGAGGAAACCTTCGCCAGAAATGCTCAGGCAGGTGGATGTGCTTGTGTATCATATTCAGGATGTCGGCGCTCGGTTCTACACATATATCAGCACAATGGCTCTTGCAATGGAATCTGCTGCAGAAGCAGGAATACCGTTTGTTGTGCTCGATCGTCCGAATCCTCTTGGAGGTGAATTGGTGGACGGGCCGATCATTGAGGATTCTCTGAAGTCGTTTATCGGAATGCTCTCAATTCCTGTTGTGTATGGTC
>CAZWIN010000161.1:0-6482 GCA_964633855.1 uncultured Chitinophagales bacterium | reverse complement strand
GTGGTGATGCCAATAACGCCCCCTCCGATTATGGCAATCTTCTTTGGTCTCATAAATGGATGCCTCAAGATATTCGTCTCCGGGGTAAGGCGCAAGCATTTTTGGGCGGCGGTTCTGGAAAATCAAGGGCGATTTTTGTACAATACATCAACCTCACAGCGATACCCTTCCGCAATGCTATCCCGGTGACGCCTGTAGTGTGAGTATTCTCAGCAGCTATTTCAAAGATGCCTACGTGACCGAAATTCGAGTACGTTTTGCGCCCAGCCCGACGGGTTACCTGCACGTGGGTGGCCTCAGGACAGCGCTGTATAATTATCTGTATGCACGTCAACACAACGGCAAGTTCATTCTCCGGATTGAGGATACCGACCGTACGCGCTATGTGGAAGGGGCAGTGCAGAACCTGATCCAAACGCTTCAATGGGCAGGGTTGGATTACGATGAAGGCCCGGAGAAGGGAGGCCCATTCGGGCCCTATGTGCAATCAGAGCGGCTGGAGATTTACAGGAAGCACGCGCAGATGTTGCTGGATTCGGGTAAGGCATATTATGCTTTTGATACTGCCGAGGAACTGGACGAGATGCGCAAGATGCAGGAGAAAATGCGCATCCCGACAAAGTACGACCGTAGAGCTCTTAAGCTGACGAAAGAAGAAGTGCAGGCAAAGCTTTCCGCGGGAGCTCCGGCTGTTGTGAGGATGAAAGTCCCGGATACATCCGTGGTCGCATTCGATGATGTTATCCGCGGACATGTCGAATTTTCCACCGATCAGCTTGATGACCAGGTGCTTCTCAAGTCTGATGGATATCCTACATATCATCTGGCAAATGTCGTGGATGATCATCTGATGAAGGTATCACACGTGATTCGTGGAGAAGAGTGGCTTTCCAGTACGCCGAAACATGTGCTACTCTACGAGTACTTTGGTTGGGAGATGCCGGTCTTTGCACATCTTCCATTGCTGCTCAATCCCGACAAATCCAAACTAAGCAAACGGCAGGGCGATGTTGCAGTAGAAGATTACAGGAACAAAGGTTACCTGAGGGAGGCCCTCGTCAACTTTGTTGCGTTTCTCGGATGGAACCCCGGTGATGAGCGTGAGATCTTCTCACTTGAAGAACTCGTCAAAGAATTTTCGCTTGAACGGGTTGGCAAGTCCGGAGCTGTATTCAATGTTGAGAAACTTGACTGGATGAATTTCGAACACCTTCGTCGGAAAACGGATGAAGAGGTCCTTTCAATGGTGAAGGGCTACCTCAAGAGCTCCGCGTTTGCCGGTGTACAATGTACGGACGAATACCTTCTGCGTGTGATTGGAGCAATGAGAGACCGGGCCGGTTTTGCGAAAGACTTTGTCGAGAAATGTCCGTATTTCTATCAATCTCCATCTGACTACGATCCCGAAGTTGTGAAGAAACGATGGAAACCCGAATCTGCAGGCTATCTGAGGAGTTTGGCGGAAGAATTTTCCCGCCTTGACAATCCCCGGAAAGAAGATTATGAAGCTGCTTTACAGCGGGTTGCAGGAGCATTGCAGGTCAGTAACGGCAACTTCATTCATCCGTTGCGGCTGGCAGTTTCGGGTATGGGAGCCGGGCCGGGTTTGTTTGATATCCTTTTTATTTTAGGCAAAGACGAAACCATCAGAAGAATCTCCTCGGCAATAGAAAGAATACACTAGGACTATGGAGCACAACGAGAACGTGGAATCCGGCATGGCAGAAGAGCAAGCCCCGGTACGCAAGAATTTCATTCAAGAGATTGTAGAAGAAGATAACGCCTCCCGCAAGTATGATGGCAGAGTCCATACCCGCTTTCCCCCCGAACCAAACGGCTATCTGCACATCGGCCATGCGAAATCCATTTGCCTGAACTTTGGGTTGGCGAGAGACTACAGTGGATTGTGCAATCTCCGTTTTGATGATACCAACCCGACGAAAGAAGAGCAGGAATATGTCGAGTCCATTCAACAGGACGTCCGTTGGCTTGGATTTGATTGGGGCGACAGGTTGTACTATGCATCAGATTATTTCGAGCAGCTGTACGAGTACGCCGTTCAACTTATCAAAAAGGGGAAAGCGTACGTCTGCGATTTGAATGCCGATGAAACACGTGAGTACCGTGGAACCCTCACAGAGCCGGGTAAAGACAGCCCGTATCGCAGCCGGACCGTGGAGGAAAATCTTGATTTGTTTGAGCGGATGAGGAAGAGGGAGTTCCCCAACGGCTTCCGAACGCTGAGAGCCAAGGTGGATATGGCATCGCCAAACCTCAACATGCGCGACCCGGTAATGTACCGTATTCTCCATGCAACGCATCATCGTACGGGTGACAAGTGGTGCATCTACCCGATGTATGATTGGGCACACGGGCAATGCGATTCGATTGAAAGAATCACTCATTCAATTTGCACGCTCGAATTTGAAAACCACCGTCCGTTGTATGATTGGTTCATTCACGAGTTGGGAATATATCACTCCCAACAAATAGAGTTTGCCCGCTTGAACATTACATACACTGTGATGAGCAAGCGGAAACTTCTGCAGCTTGTGGATGAGGGACATGTGAACGGATGGGATGACCCGCGTATGCCGACCATTTCGGGATTACGCCGCCGGGGGTACACACCGGAATCCATCCGTGCGTTTGCGGAGCGAATAGGTGTTGCGCGCCGTGAGATTACCACCGACGCCGTCTGGCTGGAGGATGCTCTGCGAGACGGCCTGAACAAGCGTGCAAAACGCGTGATGGCTGTGTTACGGCCCATCAAGCTTGTTCTTGAGAATTACCCGGAGGGGCAGGTTGAAGAGCTTGAGGCGGTGAATAACCCCGAAGACCCGTCCGCAGGCATGCGTAAAGTTCCGTTCTCGAAGGTGTTGTATATCGAGCAGGACGATTTCCGTGAAGATCCGCCTAAGAAATACTTCCGGCTTTCGCCCGGAGCGGAAGTACGGTTGAGATACGCATATATCATCAAGTGCACAAGCGTTATCAAAGACCCGAAGACCGGAGAAATAGCAGAGTTGCGTTGCACCTATGACCCTGAAACGAAAAGCGGATCATCCCAGAGCGGAAGGAAAGTGAAAGGGACGATTCACTGGGTTTCGGCTCAACATGCAATTGATGCCGAGGTGAGGCTGTATGATCGCCTGTTTACCGTTGAAGACCCGGGAGGTGACAACTGGAAAGACTTCCTCAATCCGAATTCCCTGGAACAATTGAAGCATTGCAAACTTGAGCCCGGCCTTGCTTCTGCCGGGCCGCAAGACAGATACCAGTTCGAGCGGCTCGGGTACTTTTGCGTTGATGCCGATTCAAAGGGAGGGAACCTGATTTTCAACAGGGCTGCCACGTTGCGGGATACGTGGGCAAAGATTGAAAAAAGCTAGTATCATTTCCTGTATGAACCTTTGCACGGGTGGGGAAAGAGGAATGGCCGCAACGCTGTTTGACTCTCGTGCTTTCAATCTCTATATTCACTCACACTCATAGCCCTTTCTCATGGTTGAACTCAACGTTATCCGTCTTCGCAATGCCGTGTTCTACGCGTACCATGGTGCGCTTACGGATGAGCAGAATCTTGGCGGGAAGTTTGAATTTGATGTGGATTTGTATTGTGATTTCCTTCCTGCAATCGAGAGTGATGCGCTCAAGAAGGCAGTGGACTATGAGAAAGTGTATGCGTTTATACGGAACGTAGTGCTTGAAAAGAAGTATCACCTGATTGAGGCGCTGGCGCATACGATTGCACAGGGATTGCTTCGCGAGTTCTACAATATCGAGAAGGTGGTTGTGAGAGTACGGAAGCCACACCCGCCGGTGAAGGGCGTGGTGGACCACGTTGAAGTGGAATATTCTCTTGGCAGATGAAAACATACAGCGTGTTCCTCGGCCTTGGCTCGAATATGGGGGAACGACAGCGGTATCTTCAACAGGCGGCTGACAGCATCAAGAAGATACGGGAAACAAAGGTTGTATGGGTTTCCTCCGTGTATGAAACAGAACCATGGGGAAAAACAGATCAGCCCAAATTTCTGAACGCATGCGTGGAGATAGAAACATCCCTCAAGCCCGCCGAGCTGGTTGTTGAAACGAAGGCCATAGAGCGCAACATCGGCAGGTCAACCGCCGAGCACTGGGGACCGAGGGAAATAGATGTTGACGTATTGTTGTACGACGGGTTGGTGTTTGAAGATGAGCATGTCACTGTTCCTCATCCGGAATTAGAGAACCGTCGCTTTGTGCTGGTGCCGTTGCAGGAAATTGCACCAGATCTTGTTCACCCGATCAATGGAATGACAGTAAGTGAACTTGCCTCAGCTTCAAAAGACAAGGGTAGAGTAGTGAAAACCCCGTATCACATCTTGTTGTAGCGCAGAAACTCCCGGAAGAGAATTGTCCAAACAGGAATCCATAGAAACGCTGATAGCTCAAAGCGAGCTTCGCCACGTGGCAATAGAAGGGGTCATCGGAGCGGGAAAGACCTCCCTGTGTACGATGCTCGGTGACCGGCTGAATGCCAAGGTGGTGCTCGAAAAATTTGAAGAGAACCCGTTTCTGAAGGATTTCTACAAAGATGCGGAACGGTACGCCTTCCAGACACAGATCTTCTTCCTTTTGACGCGGTACAAACAGCAGCAGGAACTGTTTCAGGCAGACCTGTTCCACCGGTTTCTGATTACCGATTATATCTTTGAGAAGGACAAGATATTTGCGTACCTGAACCTGCAGGATGAGGAACTGAAGCTGTACGAGACGCTTGTCGGCAGTATTCAGCACAACATCCCGACGCCCGACCTTGTGGTGTATCTGCAGTCCAGCGTGCCACGCCTGATGGGAAACATCAAGCACCGCGCCCGGTCATATGAATCAGAAATGTCCGAGGATTACATCAGGGACCTGAACGAGGCGTACAACTATTTCTTTTTCAGGTACAAATCTACGCCGTTGTTGATCGTTAATTCCACAGAGATTGATTTTGTGAACAACAAGCAGGATTTTGAAGATCTCATCAGGGCGATCTTCCGTCCCAACCGCTCGGCGGTGGAGTATTACAACCCGCTCCGTGTGAAGGAAAAGGAATAAGCGATGCTGCGCCTTTTCCAGTGGGTGATAATGATAATGTTCGCCCTCATGCTGTGGAGGATACTCCGCATCATGTTGAGGGGAGGTTCCTCGCGCAAGGATGAGCGCTCGATCTATGACCCGCCTCCTTCCAAAGAGCCGCCCCAGACGTTCAACGACGTGAAGGATGCGGACTTCGTTGATTTGAAGCCTTCCGACAAGGACAAGAAGTCCGAATCCAGCCAGTAACCACTCAGGGTATTCATTTGTTAAAGCACCTTGAAAGGGTTCTGAAAGCCTCCACAGCCTTTATCCTCCGCCTCTTGTTCCGATCCGGCAAGCCTCCCGCCATTCAGCAATCAGAAATCCGTTCCATTCTTGTCATCAGGCAGCATAACCAGCTTGGGGATATGCTCTGTGCCGTTCCGCTTCTTCGTGCACTGAGAGAAGCGTTTCCCAGGGCATTCATAGCGCTCATGACGAGCCCCGTGAACAATGAAGTGATGCTGAACAGCCGCTATGTTAACGAGGTGATGAACTTTGATAAGACGGTATTCACCGGGATCGGAATACTAAAGTTTATTGGCTTTGTGAGAGGTTTAAGGAGGAAGAGATTCGATCTTGCCGTAGTACCTGCAACAGTTTCTACGTCATTCACGAGTGATCTTTTGGCATTTCTTTCGGGAGCACAGATACGAATCGGTGCATCAAGCCTTGACGGTAATGAGAATCCGTCGGGCTTCTTTTTCAATGTGCCGGTTGAATTAGATTGGAGGACGACGCCTCACAGGCATCAGGGTTTAAGGAATGCAGATATTCTGAAACCACTCTCCCTCAAAGTGGAGGATTTGAAGTCCGAAATTGCCTTGAAGAATAATGAAGTTGATGATGCTAAGTTGTTTGCCGACAAAGCGAAAAATGGAAAGTCTACAAGCATAGCATTTCATCCCGGAGCAGGTAAAGTCCCGAACCGATGGCCTGCAGAAAGATTCGCAGCACTTGCCGGAGTTCTCTCCAAGGAGTTTGATACAGCAATTGTGATCACCTCAGGGCCAATGGATGTGGAGCCTGTGAGGGATATGACATCGCAATTAACTGTTCCTTATCAACTTGTTGAAGGACAGCCTGTTAGGGTAGTAGCTTCGAGCCTGGCAGCAGTTGATTTACTGATATCAAATGATACGGGAATAATGCATGTGGGTGCGGCGGTTGGCACTCCGGTGCTTTCCCTCTTTGGGCCAACAGATCCGGAACAATGGGCACCTTCGGACGGGCGTAGCCGTTATATCAGGGGAAAGGATGAGAGAATAGACTCCATTCCTGTGGATGAAGTGCTCCGGGTTGCACGGGAGATGCTCCGTGCAAAAGCCAAATCAGTCTGAATTCAGGATTGAAAATCGCTGCACGAATTATTA
>CAZWIN010000160.1:0-6656 GCA_964633855.1 uncultured Chitinophagales bacterium | reverse complement strand
AAACTTAAGTTGATAACGCAACATCCTCATTCCGGGATGCTGCTCAAAACCGGACTTCCTCTCAATCCAACTTTACATCAAGCCCCAGACCCATCAACTCGCGAACAAGCACGTTGAATGATTCCGGTACATTGGATTCCGGTAAGTTATCTCCCTTCACAACCGCCTCATAGACTTTTGCACGTCCGGAAACATCATCGCTCTTCACGGTGAGCATTTCCTGCAGTACATGTGCGGCGCCATATCCTTCAAGCGCCCAGACTTCCATTTCGCCGAATCGCTGACCGCCAAACTGTGCCTTTCCACCAAGCGGCTGCTGGGTAATAAGCGAATACGGCCCGATGGAACGGGCATGTATTTTATCATCGACAAGGTGGGACAACTTCAACATGTAGATTTGTCCCACAGTTACTTCCTGGTCAAATTTCTCTCCAACGCGACCATCATAGAGCACAGTCTTGGAACTGGTATTCAAACCTGCCTTCTCCAGTTCTTTTTGCACGTCCTCCCAGGTTGCTCCATCGAAAATGGGTGATGCATACTTCACACCGAGGGCTTTCGCCGCCCAGCCGAGCGCTGTTTCGTAGAGCTGCCCGAGGTTCATACGCGATGGCACGCCAAGCGGATTGAGAACGATATCCACCGGCGTTCCGTCCGGGAGGAACGGCATGTCTGCTACGGGAACAATACGGGAAACAACACCCTTGTTTCCGTGACGGCCGGCCATCTTATCACCGACCGAGAGCTTGCGTTTTTTGGCGACATACACTTTTGCAAGCTGGACAACGCCCGGAGGCAATTCGTCGCCGAGCTGAATCTTGTTCTTCTCGTGGCGGAACTCTTCTTCAACACTGTTCAGCTTATCGAAGTAATTGGAGAAGATTTTGTTGATGAGCGTGTTCTTGCGTTTGTCTTCCACCCACTCGGCATTGTAATCGAGCTTTTCCAGCTCTTCACAATTCTTGAATGTATCTTCTTTGAACTGGAAGCCGCTACGGAAAACGACATTGCCGTCAGCATCGCGCACACCGATGGACTTTTCCTCAGCCAGGAGAATATCCATCTTCTTTGCAAGGCGCTCGCGCAGTTCCGCTACAATCTTCCGCCTCTGACGATCCAACGCATCACTACGGCGCTTGTCATCCTTTTTGGATTCTGCATCCTTCTTCTTACGGCTAAAGAGCTTTGTATTGATGACAACACCCTTCATCCCGGGCGGCGCTTTCAGTGAAGCGTCCTTGACGTCGCCAGCCTTTTCTCCGAAGATTGCTTTGAGGAGTTTCTCTTCAGGAGTCGGATCCGATTCACCCTTTGGTGTTATCTTACCGATAAGAATATCTCCCTCCAACACTTCAGCCCCAACCCGAACAATCCCGTTCTCATCGAGATCTTTGGTTGCATCCTCACTGACATTGGGAATTTCGCGGGTCAGCTCTTCTTCACCTCTCTTCGTGTCCCGTACCTGAAGCTCGAATTCTTCAATATGAATGGAGGTGAAGACGTCCTGCGACGCAATACGCTCGCTGACAATAATAGCGTCTTCAAAGTTATAACCGTTCCACGGCATGAACGCCACCAGAACGTTTCTTCCGAGGGCGAGTTCACCGCCATCAGTTGCGGGGCCATCGGCAAGCACGTCGCCTTTTTTGATCCGGTCACCCGGTTTGACAATCGCCTTCTGGTTGATGCAAGTGTCCTGGTTTGTCCGGAAAAACTTCGTGAGCTTGTATTCTACACGTCGCTTATCTTCAAAGGAGATCAATGCTTCCGTGCTGTTCTCATCAATGTCATACAGAACGACGATACGGTCTGCATCAATGTAATCCACAACGCCGTTTCGTTCAGCTACAATAAGCGTACGCGAATCCCGCGCGATTTTTTCTTCAAGGCCCGTTCCGACGACAGGGGCCTCTGGCCGTAACAGCGGCACAGACTGGCGCTGCATGTTTGAACCCATTAATGCACGGTTGGCATCGTCATGCTCAAGGAACGGAATGAGGCCCGCAGCGGCGCTAACAATCTGATTCGGTGCCACGTCCATGTACTGCACTTCCTGCGGCCCGACAACCGGGAAGTCACCCTGGTACCTCGCTTTGACACGATCACCCTGGAAGCTTCCTCTGGTATCCACAGGAGCATTTGCCTGTGCAATGGTAAAATTATCCTCCTGCTCGGCAGTAAGAAACTCAATACCATCCGACACCTTGCCGTTCTTGACCTTCAGATACGGCGTTTCAATAAAACCGAATTCGTTAACGCGCGCATGAATACAGAGCGAAGAAATAAGACCGATGTTTGGGCCTTCAGGAGTCTCAATAGGACACAAGCGTCCGTAATGCGTGTAGTGAACGTCGCGCACTTCAAAACCGGCGCGTTCACGTGTCAAACCGCCGGGCCCGAGTGCTGACATACGGCGTTTGTTGGTGAGTTCAGCCAGCGGGTTCGTCTGATCCATGAACTGCGAAAGCGGGTTCGTACCAAAGAACGCATTGATCACGCTTGTAATCGTCCTCGCATTCACAAGGTCCTGCGGCGTCAAGCTTTCGTTGTCGCGGATATTCATGCGCTCACGAATTGTACGCGCCATGCGTGCGAGACCGATATTAAACTGTTGGGCAATCTGCTCACCGACGGTCCGTACACGACGGTTGCCAAGGTGGTCAATATCATCAACCGCCCGTTTTCCCTGCTGCAGTTCAATGAGGTAGTTAATAATCGCAATGATATCTTCTTTGGTCAGCGTGGTTGTGGTGACCGGAATATTCAGGCCGAGCTTCCCGTTGATACGGTAACGGCCAACATCACCGAGGTCATAACGCTTCTCATTAAAGAATAAACGATCGATCAGACTTTTTGCCGTTTCGAGATCGGGCGCATCACCGGAACGAAGCTGTCGGTAAATGGTCGTAAGGGCATCCTCCTCGGAGCGTGACGCATCCTTGGAAATGGTGTTGGCAATGACGGATGTTTCTGTTCCCGTCTGCTTCAACAACCTGAGCTTCTTGACATTCGCCTTCTTCAGACGCTTGATGTGCTCTTCCGTCAGGGGCGCGTCCTTGCTGATAAAAATCTCGCCTGTCTTCCTGTCAACAACATCGCTGCAGATGACACGGCCTTCATACTCCTTCATATCAGTCTTTGACGGATCAACCTCTTCGACAAGCCCGAACAATTCCAGGATTTCATCATCAGAGGAATACCCAAGCGCGCGCAAAAGTGTCGTCACTGGGAATTTCTTTTTCCGGTCAATGTATGCATACATGATATTGTTGATGTCCGTGGAGAACTCCACCCACGAACCGCGAAATGGAATAATGCGGGCGGAGAAGATCGGGGTCCCGTTCGGATGAATGGACTCGCTGAAAAACACTCCCGGGGAGCGGTGCAACTGGCTCACAACAACACGCTCGGCACCGTTGATGATAAACGTGCCCCGATGAGTCATCGTCGGCAGGTTGCCGAGATAGACATCCTGTTCGATGGTATTGACAAAACTGTTGCCGTCTTCTGCTTTCTGGGACAAGCGCAGTTTTGCCTTGAGGGGAACGGCATAGGTTAATCCGCGTTCTTCACATTCGGGAACGGAGTACTTCGGTTTTTCAACGTAATACTCCACAAACTCGAGAAGAAAATTCTCACGCGCGTCGGTGATGGGAAAATTCATTTTGAACACCGACTGCAGCCCCTTGTTCTTTCGGCGTGAGGGGGCGAAGTCCGCCTGCAGAAAAGCCTCCCACGACTCCAACTGGATATTCAGCAGATCGGGCGCGTCAATAACGTCCGGGATTTTGCCAAAAGTTATCCGCTTGCTGGATTGATTCTTCAAGTGTCCCGCTCCTTACCTGATAATTGAATCACATTCAGAAGTGTACCCACATTCCAATCAAGTACACCTGCCAATGCCGACTTTTTCCCACGCAAAACAGCGAGCCGATAACGTGAGCGAACTCGCATTACCGGCTTACATGCACTTTACATGGGGATGAATCCTTACAACGTGAGTAACGACTGTTGAATGAAAAAAGGTTGCCTGAATACAGGCTTACTTCAACTCGACTTTCGCGCCTGCTTCTTCGAGTTCCTTTTTCAGTTTTTCCGCATCGTCCTTATTCACGCCTTCTTTCACCGGCTTGGGAGCGCCATCCACAAGGTCTTTTGCTTCCTTCAAACCGAGACCGGTTGCGGCACGTACAACCTTGATCACGTTAATCTTCTGTGCGCCGGCATCCTTCAGCATGACGGTAAATTCCGTCTTCTCTTCTGCTGCCGCTGCGCCACCGCCGCCGGCTGCAGGCATGGCCGCCATCATCATGGGTGCTGCTGCCGTTACGCCGAATTTTTCCTCGAGTGCTTTTTTGAGCTCGACTGCCTCAAGCAGCGTGAGCTTTTCAATTTTCTCAACGATTTCAACTACTGCTGACATGGTAACTCTCCTCTTCTTGAATTATAACAAAATGTTGTTCCTGCCTGTCTCTATCAGGCGGCCTTCTTCTTTTCTATTTCACCGATTACGCTTACAAGGTCCCGCATCACGGCATTAATGACACCGGGAATGCCGGCCATCGGGGCTTCCAAGCTGCCGAGAATTCCTGCCATTATCTCCTTTTTGGTCGGGAGTTTTGCCAGTTCAGCAAGCCGGGAACCATCATAAACCTGCTTTTCAATTACGCAGACTTTTAGCGAGAGTTTGTTGTGCTTCTCGGTGAACTTCTGAATAACCTTGGCAGGTGCGACGGGGTCTTCG
The DNA here is from genome assembly GCA_964633855.1 of uncultured Chitinophagales bacterium. Lineage (GTDB taxonomy): Bacteria > Bacteroidota > Ignavibacteria > UBA10030 > UBA6906 > CAZWIN01. Next base: position 1,912 of record CAZWIN010000160.1, on the reverse strand, counting down.
TAAGCAAATGCAACGCCTGTCGGCCCGGCAAGCTTATCGTACACCTTATCGTAACCAGTTGCAGCCTCAAGAGCTTTACGAACGAGAGTGTTTTTTACAACCTTATAGTCAACGCCGGACTTTCTGAACTCGCGACGCAGTTCGGTCGCTTGCTCCACGGTGAGGCCACTGAAGTCTGTAAAAAACATACCGTTTGCCCGTCCGACAAACTCCGAGACATCAGCAACGATTTGTTCCTTTTCCGAACGTTTCATGTTATCCTTCCTACATACTGTAGGTGTGAGCAGTCAAGCCTAGAGAGAAGCCCCGGTTCCACTGCAGGCAGACCGGGCAATAGACAGGACCTTATTGTATGTGTGAGTGCGTAATTTCGTCGTTAGTGTGCAGCAACCTGGGCACGGTCAATCTTCACACCGGGGCCCATGGTACTTGAAATGGAAATACTCTTGATGTACGTGCCTTTCGCGGTGGCCGGCTTGAGACGAACAACCGTATTCAAGAATGCGTGAATATTATCCGCGAGTTGCTTTCCCTCAAAATTTGCCTTCCCGATGGTGGCATGCAGGATACCCGCCTTGTCCACCCGAAATTCAATTTTGCCGGCTTTCACTTCCTTGACTGCCTTGGCAACATCAAGTGTAACGGTGCCGCTTTTTGGGTTGGGCATAAGGCCGCGGGGCCCGAGGACTTTACCTAACTTGCCGACTTCTCCCATGACATCCGGGGTGGCAATAATGACATCTATATCGGCCCAGCCGCCCTGCATCTTCGTTATGTAATCTGCAAGACCAGCATGATCTGCGCCTGCTGCTTTTGCCTCTTCATCTTTCGGGGGCCTTGCAAGCACCAGTACTCGCACCTCGCGCCCGATACCGTGCGGGAGGGAGACCGTTCCGCGTATTGCCTGGTCGGCTTTTTTCGGATCCACACCAAGGCGGACAGCGATATCCACTGATTCAACAAATTTTGTGGTTGCCGCTTCCTTTACTTTCAGGACAGCTTCATCAATTGTGTATTCTTTATTTGCGTCGATCTTTGGCGCAAAAGCTTTGAACCGTTTGCTCGTTGACATCATTCTCCTTCCGTGGTATTATCGCGGACACATACGCCGCTCCCACACAGTTTGTATTAAGTTAGCCTTCGACTGTAATGCCCATACTACGGGCAGTTCCCGCCACCATGCTCATTGCAGCTTCAATGGTGTTAGCGTTGAGGTCGGGCATTTTCATCTGCGCAATGTCCTGCACCTGCTTCTTGGTCACCTTCCCCACTTTTGTACGGTTGGACTCGGCCGATCCTTTCTCGAGCTTCGCAGCCTTGAGTAACAAGACTGCTGCCGGAGGAGTCTTTGTGATGAAGGTGAACGACTTGTCCGAGAATACCGTAATCACCACGGGGATGATCAGTCCCGCCTGGGACTGTGTACGGGAATTGAACTGCTTGCAGAACTCCATGATATTGACGCCCTTCTGTCCGAGGGCTGGACCAACCGGCGGAGCAGGATTTGCAGCACCAGCGGGAATCTGCAGCTTTACAAAACCAACAACTTTTTTCATGACACTATTCTCTCACTTATCGAGACGATGTTACTTGAATTTACTTTTCCAATTCCACTTGACTGAAATCAAGCTCAATAGGGGTTTTGCGTCCGAAGATGGAGACCATCACTTTGAGCTTCATCTTCTCCTCGCTGACTTCCTGGACAAAGCCACTGAAATTGTTGAATGGCCCATCCGTAACCTTTACCGCATCACCCGACTTGAAGGGTACTTCAACAACTTCCACATCCTTCCGCTCTTCAATCTTGCCGATGAGCCGTCGGATTTCCGAAGGCTGCAACGGTGCCGGCGCATTCTTTGGCCCGACAAAACTGATAACCGACGGCGTATTCAGAATGATGTGCGTGGTTGCC
>CAZWIN010000159.1:0-6678 GCA_964633855.1 uncultured Chitinophagales bacterium | reverse complement strand
CGCGCTCAAGCACTGCAGGGTGGAATGTTTGAAGCTTCCCTCTCTGCGTCATTCGGTTCGGCCACCCTTATCGTCAGCGCCACAACCCCTCTTGTTCGGGTGTCGGTAGTGGGGAAGCCCGTCAGTTATTTCTCTTCTTTTATCAGGATCGGATATTTCTTTACACGCGCAATAGAAGCAGAAGCTGAACTTCATTGGTTTACATTATCCGGCAGCTCCCCTGTTGGTATCTATACGCTCAACGCATCGTGGAACATCCCCATACGAGAATCGCGGTTCGTTCCGTTTTTTCTTTTCGGCGGAGGGTATGCCAACGGCCTGCCGCCGCTGATTACTGGAGCTGCCGGAAACCGTCTTCCAGATTGCACTGTAGTGAATGTTGGCGCAGGGCTCAAGTATATAGTCGCGGAACATTTCGCCCTGAGGACGGAGTACCGGTTTCAGCAACTCAGCAGGGTGGATGTGGTGACAGAAAACTCCTCGACCGTTGTTTCCACGTTGACCATAAACCATGAAAGCCTTCTCGTCGGGTTTTCCGTACTTTTTTAATGGGGCGGGTTTGCGGTTCGAGATTCGGCGGTGGAAAACAAAAAGCCCGGCAACATATCCGGGCTTCTTTTATTCTCTTTCGGGTTTAACATCCCGACGCTTGCGTCGTCATTCCCGCATGCTCCTGGCGGGAATCTGAAACCTGGATGCCCGATAGAAACATTCGGGCATGACAGGATACCTCGTTACTTGCGGCGAGGTAATTCGTTTGTTAATAAAGAATTTTACGCCGACTGTTTACGTTCTTCGTAGGTGTACACCGGCTCGGCTTTCTTCAGGATAACATCCTTTGTTACAGTGCATGTCGAGACGTTCGTGCGGTCGGGGAGTCTGTACATAATATCCAGCATCACTTCTTCGATAATGGAACGCAACGCCCTTGCACCTGTGCCGCGCTCGATTGCCAGTTGCACCACTGCATCCAGCGCATCATCCTGAACAACCAGTTCAACGCCCTCCATACGGAAAAGCTTTTTGTATTGTTTGATGATCGCGTTTTTCGGCTGGGTGAGTATGTTGTGCAGCGCGTCCTCGCCGAGAGACATGAGTCCTGCAACCAACGGCAAGCGTCCGACAAACTCCGGTATCATTCCGAAACGAATGAGGTCCTCGGGCTGCACAAGTGGCAGGAGGTTGTCTGCATTTGCCTCTTTTCTTCCTTTGATTGTTGCGCCGAATCCCATCGGGTTTTTGTTCACACGCCGGGCAATGATCTTGTCAAGCCCTTCAAAAGCCCCGCCGCAAATGAAGAGGATGTTCTTTGTATTGATATTGATGAGGCTCTGTTCCGGATGCTTGCGTCCGCCTTTTGGGGGGACGCCTGCGATTGTCCCTTCGAGAATCTTGAGGAGTGCCTGCTGGACGCCTTCGCCGGAGACATCGCGCGTAATCGAAGCGCTATCGCTTTTACGCGCGATCTTGTCAATCTCATCAATATAGACAATGCCACGCTCGGCGCGTTCGATATTGTACTCGGCATTCTGCAGCAGGTGGACGAGAATGGTCTCCACATCATCACCGACATAACCGGCTTCGGTCAGTGTGGTAGCATCGGCAATTGCAAACGGAAGGTCGAGGATACGAGCAAGCGTTTGCGCGAGCAGTGTCTTTCCCGTGCCGGTCGGGCCTATCAGAAGAATGTTGGTTTTTTCAATCTCCACTTCATCGAGGTCGTAGAGGCGCTCTTTTGCGTCAATGCGCTTGTAGTGGTTATAGACGGCGACCGCGAGGCTTTTCTTCGCCTGTTCCTGACCGATCACGTAATCATCGAGCGCGCTTTTGATCTGCGCCGGAGTAAGCCCTGCACGCGGGCCGCCGGGGGTACGCACGGAAGCAAGATTGTTGCGAATAATATCCACGGAGCTGGAAACGCAGACGTCGCAGATATATACGTCGGGCCCGGCGATGATGCTCTGCACCTCTTCGGGGCTTCGCCCGCAAAATGAACAGTGGATTTTTTCTCCGGATCGCTTCTGCGCCATGGCTTACACCGTCGGTTTTTTGATCTCTGCCTGGTTTTTCACGAAGACGTTGTCAATCAGGCCGTAGGATTTTGCCTCCTCGGACGACATATACCTGTCGCGGTCGGTATCCTTTTCCAGTTGTTCGACCGGCCTGCCGCAATGGAAGGCGAGAATATCATTCAAACGTTTTTTTGTTTTGAGGATTTCCTCCGCCTGGATGCTGATGTCGGATGCGGTTCCCTGCACGCCGCCCCATGGCTGATGGATCATAATCCTTGAGTTCGGAAGTCCGGAGCGTTTTCCCTTTGCACCACCGGCAAGCAGAACAGCGCCCATACTTGCCGCCAACCCGATGCATGTGGTTGCCACTTCAGGACGGATATACTGCATGGTATCGTAAATGGCAAGGCCGGCCGAGACGCTTCCGCCCGGTGAATTGATGTACACATTGATGTCCTTGTCCGGATCTTCCGACTGGAGAAAAAGAAGCTGGGCGATGATGAGGCTGGCGACGCCATCGTCAATCGGCGTACCGATAAATACAATGCGCTCCTTCAGCAGGCGTGAAAAGATATCATATGCCCGCTCGCCACGGCCGGTTTGTTCCACCACCATTGGTACCAGTTGGTTCTGAATCAGATTGCTCATACACATTCCTTGTGTTCGTTAATGGTTGATGACGATAACACTGTGCGTTATACCTGTACCGGTGATTCAGCAGGGAGTTTTTCCTTCACTTCCTTTACCTTTGCCCGGCTGCGGAGAAAGGAGACAACTTTCTCGGAAAGGAGCTTTTCGTTTGCTGCTCCCGAGTTTTTGTAATACTGCAGAATGCGTTCCTTCTCTATGCCGGTACGGGTTGCCTCTTCAGCCGCCAGTTGGTCAATCTCGGCGTCTGTAACGCTGAGGGACTCTTTCTCAATAATGGCTTCTTTCAAGAGCATCCATTTCGATTGCCAGATTGCCGTTGGCCTGCTTTCGTCGCGGAACTTCTGCATGTTGAAGTTGGGCGGGAGTTTCTTGTCGCGCGAACGGCTCTTTGCATCTTCAAGAAAGGCATCGGTAAAGCTGTTGATCAGCGATTCCGGGACATCAAATTCATGGGAGCGCACAATCTCATCGGCGATTGCATCGCGCACTTTTCGTTCAGCCTGGTCATCCCAGAATTTTGCCAGATCCTTGCGTATACCGGAGAGGAATTCCTCGGCTGTGCTCATTTTCCCGCTTGTGATTTTTTTGACCAGCTCATCGTTGAATTCGGGGAAGGTCACCTTTTCAATCTTTGTCGGGGTGATGGAGACATTTACCTGATGGGAATGGTCGTCATGTTTCGATTCGAACGATGCCCGGTAGGTTCCGCCCACTTCCGCGTTTATTAATGCTGTGCGAATCTCACTCGCAAGAGTTTTGTCGAACAGCATAAACCGCACCCCTACGCTCTTGCGCCCGATAAGCGGTGTGCCTACGTCATCCAGTTCCTGGACGTCAGCAGTAATGACATGGTTCTCGTCGGTTGAACTCTGCACTTCAGCTGAAGTGCTGTTCGCGCGCCGGAGATACTCCACCTCGGCGTTGATTTCATCGTCAGTAACAGCATGGACAGGTTTTTCGGTTTCTATGCCTGTATATTTGCCTAGGCTTATTGACGGGCGTATTTCGTATTTGATCTTGAAGTGGAACTGTTCGCCCCGTTTGAAATTCATGTCGACGAGTGTCGGTTGGCCGATGGGGCGGATGTTACGCTCCTGCATTGCCTGCTTGAAGAATTCATCTGCGGCATCGTCAAGAGATTCATGCTCGATCGCCTCGCCGTACATTTTTTTGACCATTTCCAGAGGAGCTTTGCCTTTGCGAAACCCGCGTATCTCTACTTTCTTTCTGTACTTCTCGTATGCGCGGTCGAACAAGGGCTGAAGGTCGTTGTTCGAGACTCTGATATCAGCTTCCTGTTGAACACCTGAAAGGGTATTGATGTTAACTTCCAAACTTTCTCCTGTAACGTAATAGTTGTGTGGGCATAGAGGGACTTTGCGCCAAAGGCGCATCAGCCTCCGGCTGAGAACCTACCAGTTTTAGCAGGCTCGAAGCCACGAAAACACATCCTGGGCACGAGAGGACTTGAACCTCCACATCTTTCGACACCAGATCCTAAGACTCTGCACCTGATTGAAATCCCTCAAAACTAATCATATTTCGTCACTTTAGCAATTGCCGAACACGGTAAAAACCGGGCTTTTTCCAAATCATGGCAAAGATTTGGTAATGGTTGTTGCTGAGTAGCAGGAACCTGTAACGGCTCTGGTAATGAAATGGTGATGCAGTGGTGGGGAAGGGATCCGGAATTCATCCCGGATCTTTTTTATTTCCGTCCTCAGGAGAAAATGAAAAGCACCTATCGCTCGACTATTTTCCAGTAGGAATCTTTCCTGACGACTTTACCATTCCGAAACTCCCAAAGATCGCAACCTCGCACTTTCAATCTAACGCCCGAAGTTGTTGTTCCGGTAAGCATCCATTCTGACACACCCATATTCTCAGCGACCCAATGGCGATCGTCTCCGTAATGAACGTCAGGAATACCTTTGAAGCGACCTGCGAGCGCCTCGCGCACCTGATCCTTGCCGATGAAGCGTTGTCCCCATGGTTCGGGACCTCTAGGGAAATCAAAAGAGCAGTCCTCGGAGAAGTACTCCATAATCGCATCGAGATCATGTCGATTGAAGGCCTCAAGGACTTGTTTTAATGTCTCAGCTGTTACGGTCATGGTTTTATGAGTCAGTGTGGGTAGTTACGTCAGCCTTCTTGTGGGGTGCATGTCACAGGGGAAAATCTATTGAATGTGGGCGGGAGATGCAAATGGCAGAATAGCTGTCCATTATCGCTATTGACTTTTCGGAAACGCTAGAGTATGTTCTCGGAGGAGTTAGATGTTTATCTATCGAACCACAGTCCTTTGACGCCATCTTTCATGCAATAACTGCAGGGGGATGGCGTTTTTCATTTTTTGGTGAGTAGCAGGTTAGTGCTCGAACTACCCAAAAGACTATATTGCGGCGTACTGTTGATTGTGAGCATAGAACCGAAAATTAATCATAAATACATGATACAAGTATCTTGGATGCGTTTCTTTTTTGTATTGGTGTTTCTGCTTGGGAACAATTGTGACCCCTCTCTCGCATACGGACAAACTCAACAATGGCGTTTATCGCCGAGTTCTCTTGGGAGCGGTGTAAAAGCAATTGCAATAAACCCAACATACCCAGACACAGTATACGCTTTTGGGTATGGTGACTTCATGAGAAGTACAAATAGAGGTGAGACGTGGGATAGCGTGAACTCCCTGTCGAGTTCGTATGACGCATTGGCTATCGATCCCGTATATCATGAACGTTTCTTAAACACAGCTGTTGGCGGTCCGCCGCTTGGTCCAATTTTACGTTTGAGTAGTGATGGTGGACACTCATGGAATACATTACTACGAGGGGAGGGCTTCTTCGGTAGGAGTGTCATCGAATTAGATCCTGGCTCGCCCCGTGGTGTCTATGTCGGGCTGGAACCGAACCTGTTCTACAGCCAGGATTTTTTTGAAACCTGGGATACTCTTCCCCATGTCCCGGGAGGCGCATTAACATCGTTGAGCATCGCCAATTCAAATCCGAACATATTGATGGCTGCCAAGGGCTATGGATCCATTAAACGTAGTACCGATAGGGGACTTTCCTGGATAGATGTGTCGCCCCCGCTCCAAATGTCAAACGGATCGGTTGTTCAGATTGATCCATCGGATGAGAATATCGCTTATGCGGGAATTTACAGTACCGGTTCTGAACCGGGCGGTGTGTACAAGACTACGAACGGTGGAAGTTCCTGGGAGGAAATGAACAATGGGTTATCGAGTGATAATTGGAGGATTAACAAACTCAGGATAAACCCCAAAAACCCAAACGAGTTGTTTCTCTGCTTGATCGCGACACAAAGAATACTCTTCAGAAGTACAACAGGCGGTGCCAATTGGCTCCCATTTGACGCTGGACTACCCACGTCCGGTTTCTCTTCGGGAGTGCTCGAACTTCAAATCGACACACTGAACAACAGAGTCTACGCCGGCGCGGCAACAAATGGTTCAACAGATACCACCGGTGTCTTTATCATGGACTTCGTTCTATCGGCCCCTCTGGAGAATAGTAAGCCTGTGGAGATCAAACTGGAACAAAACTATCCGAATCCGTTTAATGCAACATGCAGAATTCGAGCTCATCTAGTAAAAAGAGGATTTACGCACGTTCGACTCTATGACGTGTTGGGCCGACTCGTAAGAACCATTGCGGAGGGAATTCTGGAGGCAGGAGTTTATGAATATGAGGTCGAAGCACCGGATCTTAGTTCAGGCGTGTACTACTATCGCCTTGACCATGAGGGTATATCACTTACCAGAAAGATGATGCTGCTCAAATAAATTTGAAGGGGTTACTCGATGAAAACAGTCGTGAAAATAATCCCACTCTATTACCTTTTAGCAACGGCATCTCTTGCCCGACCTTCAATTCTCAGCAACCGGCTAGGTCCTGGGTAATATTTAGTAATATTTTGATGTCCAATAATCAAGACAGCTCATAAAACTCAAGTGGGCATAGAGGGACTTGAACCCCCATGGGTTTCCCCACCA
>CAZWIN010000158.1:0-6715 GCA_964633855.1 uncultured Chitinophagales bacterium | reverse complement strand
TGACGCGCTCGGGCGGAGGCAGACCCTCATCGTCCGCATGACCAACGGCACACGAACTGTCGCTCCGGATCGGTTCGAGCTCCCCCCTTCCCCTCCACAGGGAGCTTTTGATGTGCGGTTTGCCTCCCAGCGCGCAATAGAGCTGGTTGACCCCGATGGCTTTCAGGAACTTCCTGTTGCAATTTCATCCCCCGCCTACCCGTTAACCCTTTCCTGGGAAAGGTGTGTTGAGGGTTTCGCGCTCAGGTTGGACTCGCGCGAATGTTCGATGTTGATAGCGGGAACACTCCAGCTTGATGCTCCTGTTTCTCATGTCAGCATCGTCGCGGGAGCCAACAACGAACTACCAACGGTATTTTCTCTGGCACAAAACTATCCCAATCCTTTCAACCCCTCAACCCGTATCAATTACAGTTTGCCAAAGGATACGTGGGTGAAATTGAAGGTCTTCAGTGTGTTGGGGCAGGAGGTGAAAACGCTTGTGGACGGAGTACAAAAGGCAGGATATAAAGAGGCAACACTTGATGCAACCGGGCTTGCGAGTGGAACCTATATGTATTCATTGCAAGCAGGTGATTTTTATTCAGTGAAGAAAATGCTGATTGTGAAATAGCGCCAGAACAGTTCCCGGCGCAGCAGGAGAGAAAGCGAGGGGCATGCGATATGCCCCTTGTTTGTTTTTTCGGCGCAGCAGCGGCACACCAAGCCCGAAATCTCAGGCTTCAAACAATGTGGTAACATTCATTGCTTGTTGTCTACCTGCCGTGCGATATCTTTGGGCGGGCTCCTTGCACATTGCAACTTCCCTCACTATATTCTTCGCATATTTTTCCACAGCCAATGTGATTGTGCGCCGATCTCTTTTACTTCTTCTTTGCTGCGTCATGGTGTGCACAGCGCAACCGTTCCCTCCCAAGCATGAGGTTCGCGCCGTGTGGATCACCACGGCCGCCGGCCTCGACTGGCCGAAAACGCAAAACAGTTTCGCTCAGCAGTCATCGTTGAGACAAATGGTGCACAACCTCAAATCAGCCAACTTCAACACAATTTTCTTCCAGGCACGCGCTCGCGGCGACGCGTACTACAAATCCAGCTATGAACCTTGGGCAGAAAACCTAACCGGTACACTTGGAAAAGATCCCGGCTGGGATCCGCTCGCTTTCATTATCGACGAAGCGCACAATCTCGGGATGGAGGTTCACGCCTGGTTTAATGTGTATAAAATCCGCGGGCCGGGGCGTGCTGCACAAAGCTCGCCGCAACACCCATCAAGGTCTCATCCGGAATGGACTGTTGACTATGAGAGCGAAGGATGGTTCGATCCCGGAATCCCCGCTGTCAACACGTATCTTCTCACCGTCGCGCTGGAACTGGCCAGAACATACGACATTGACGGAATGCATTTTGATTTTATCCGTTACCCCGGTAAAAATTTTCAGGACGAAAAAACATTCCGTCGTTATGGCAGCGGACAGAAAGACGATTGGCGAAGAGCCAACATAGACCGTTTTGTTGCCACATTTTATGATAGCGTAACGACGATCAAGCCAATGCTCAAAGTCGGTTCCGCACCGATCGGCGTGTTCAGCGCTGGAGGCGAAAATGGCGGGTGGGGAGCGTATGCTTCCTACTATCAGAATTCCCGGGGCTGGCTGCGTTCACACAAACAGGATTATCTTGTCCCTCAGCTCTACTGGGATTTTGGCGATTCGCCGGGAGATCCGGATTTTGCAGCGCTCCTGAAGGAGTGGGTGTCGTACTCGTACAATAGGCATGTGTATGCAGGCATCGGGGCGTACAAAAACGAGGTGCTTGCGCAGCTTGCAGCGCAGATTGATACAAGCCGGAGCCTCGGCGCGCTCGGACAGGCGTTTTTCCGTTACGAGCATATTGAACGAACAGATGTTGTCGCTCATCGTTATGATTCACCCGCTTTGATTCCGCCAATGCCGTGGAAAGATCCCATTCCTCCTGCTGTTCCCACTGCACTAGCAGTAACAGAAATAACACCGAATATCTTCCATCTTGAGTGGGCACCGCCACGACGCGCATTGGACGGGGACGAAGCCCGGCGTTATTCTGTCTATCGTTGGAATTCAGCGGATATCCCGATGCAGGATGCACGGGCGTTGATCGCGATTACAAACGGGCCGTCAACGTACTACGTGGATACGGTAAAGATAAACGAAGGCGTGCGGTATTACTATGCTGTCTGTGCAGTGGACAAGGGGAACAATGAAAGCGCTCCCTGCACAACAGCGCCGATTGTTGCGCGGGAACTCGCCGCTCTTAACACCAGGTTTGCCAGCCTTGCTTCCCTTTCCACCATCACACTGAATAACGATGAGCCCGTCCAGCTTGCAGGGTATAAAGTTGGCGAAACCACGGATGTGCTTCTGTCATTGTTCCGCACCGGTATTGATAAGCCGGTTGCCATTCTTGTTGACCAGGTACAAAATGCGGGAACGTATATTGTTTCTCTTCCAACGGGGAAGCTCGTCGGCGGGAGCTATCAGCTTCGCCTCAAGGCGGGATCCACACAGCTTTCACAGCCGGTGGACATTATCCGGTAACGTGCCGGCTTCATTGTTTGCCTGCGTTTCTTCCTCCCACCCACACCACCCTTCGATGGTAACAGACAGCAGACATCTTAGTTGCCGGTGAACTGCACCAGCCAGAGGCTCAATGAAGGAACATAGGTAATAACAAGCAGCGCAACCAGGAGAATGACAATAAACACCAAAGTTGCCCGCACGACGGTGAATACCGGTTTCTCAAAACGCAAACTGGAGATAAAGAGATTGAGACCAACGGGTGGCGTGAGATAACCTATTTCCAGATTCGTTAGGAAGATGATACCGAGATGAATCGGGTCAATGCCATACGAGGTGGCAACGGGGATAATCAACGGAACGACAACGATCAGGGCGGAGAAAATATCCATCATCATACCGACGATGAGAAGGAAGATATTGAGGACGATCAGGAATACCGTGGGGCTCGCAATGAACGTCTTAGTCAGCTCGAACAGCTTCATCGGCACTTCTTCATCAATGAGGTAGCTTGTCAATCCGAACGCTGCGCCGAGGATCATCATGATGGCGCCGACCAGCAACATGCTGTCTTTCATAACGCGCGGCATATCGGCAACAATTTTTAGGTCTTTCTGAATCACCACCACCACTACAAAGACATAAAAGGCCGTCACAGCAGCAGCCTCGGTCGCCGTAAACAAACCGGAATAGATCCCGCCGATGATCAGCACTGGAAGCGGAATTTCCCAAGCAGCCGTACGGATTGCGCTCAATGCATTCGCAACAGAAAACGGCGTCCGTGGTACATCAAGTTTCTTTCCCTGCCAAATGCTGTATGCCGCGAGGGCAATCACCAACAGTGCTCCGGGAAGTATGCCGGCTGCAAAGAGTTTGTCAATGCTGACTTTGGAAAAGAGTGCATAGAGAATTAATGGAAGGCTTGGTGGAAACAACAGCCCGAGGCTTCCGGATGTGGTGATAAGCCCCAACGAAAAACGCTCTCCGTATTTCTCCTTGAGAAGAATCGGATAGAGTAATCCGCCAAGAGCAACAATGGTAACCCCTGATGCGCCTGTAAAGGCGGTAAACAACGCGCAGGTAATAAGCGAAACAACCGCAAGGCCGCCGGGCATCCATCCGAACAACGCGCGGGCAAGGTTTACAAGCCGGACGGGCGCCTTACTCTCCGCCAGAACATATCCCGCAAACGTAAACAACGGAATCGCCACCAGCGTCGGGTTGCTGGCAATGCGGTATAATTCCACCATGACCACGGAAGAATCAATACCATCCGCGCTAAAAGCAATCATGGCAACAACTCCCATGATAACAAATAAAGGGGCGCCAAAGAGCGCCAGCAGAACCAGGGCGATGCCAATCAAGATCGTCGTCATGCGGCTTTCTCGGGAACCTGATTTGCCATTGCAACAGCGAAGCTATTGACCGTCTTGACGAGGAAATGAAATGCTATCACAGCATAGCCGGCGGGCAGGATTGTAAGCACAGCCCATGTAGGGATGCCGAGCGTAATTTCTCCACCCGCAGCCCTCTCATCGAGCAGAAACGTCCACGCAGATGACGCCATGAAATAGCACACTATGGCCGCGAAAGCGTTCGTGAGAATGGCGACACTATAGCGGGCACGTGTCGGGATCAGTTTCGTCAGGGCATCTATGTTGATGTGACGGTCATCTGCAGTGGCAAGCGCTCCGCCGACAAACCCAAGCCACATGACCATGTGACGCACGATCGTATCTGCCCAGACAAAGCCGGAAGAGAAAAAATTCCGGAGAATAACCTGCCCGAACGCCAATCCGATCATCGTCGTCAGAAGGGTAACAAGCAGAACCGTCTCAATCTTATAAAACAGACGGTCAATAAACCGAAGGGCTTTCATTTACTCTTGTTCGAGCGGAAGTCCATCACGGCCTTTTCGACATTGTCAAGAAAGGCCTGATCGTAGATTTTGCCTACAAGGCTCCTGCGCGCTTTTTTCCCCGCCTCCTGATACTCCTTCAGCGTTGCAGGTGAAGATACGGAGACGAGTTGAACACCGTTTTTCTTCAGTGTCTCAATTGCCTGCGCGTTTTCATCCCTGCTCTTTTTGGTCAACATCTGCATGTATTTTCTGCCATTGCGGAGGAGTATTTCCTGAAGGTCCGGAGGCAAGCCGTCATGGAATTTTTTCGAAATAACCACTGCACCGGATGCATCTGCAAGAGGAATACCCATCATGTACTTGACCCTCGTTTGCCACTGGAGCGCAATCAGCCCGAGAGGTGACGCATAGACACCGTTGATCAGCCCCGTCTGCAGGGACGTCAACACTTCAGTGATCGCCAGTGGCGACGGATGAATACCGAATGCTTTGAACGTTGCTTCGGCAACCTGATCGCCCTCCCACATCCACATCTTTACCCCGTTCATGTCGGCTGTCGTTCGTACCGGACTGTTGGTAAAGACGTGTACAAACCCGACCTCGGCCCAGCCAAGGAGCATGAATCCATTATCTTGCAGTGCCTGTGCCAACTCCCTATTCAGAGAAGCATACACATGGTCAACTTCTTCATAATTTTCAAAAAGGAAGGGCGAATCAAGAATGCGAAGCTTTGGAGCTATCTCTCCGAGTCCGAAACCTGTCAGACCGGCGCTATGCAATTGCCCTAACCGGATCTTGCGGATGACATCCTTATCCTCTCCCTGTACCGCTCCCGCATAAATCTTAAAGCCGAGCCGCCCTCCGCTTTCCTTGCGTATCGCGGCGTCATACTCCCTCATAACATTCAACCATGTACTGCCTTCCGGAGCAATTGAAGCAAACTTGATGGTGTATTGCTGTGCCGATACGGTTCCACCGATCAACACGAACAGAACAACAGCAATAATGACACGGATCTTGTTCAAACTGATCTCTCCTTTTCTGAGTGTTGGACCCATCAGTGTAACGCTTTCAGCGGTAATGTTGTTCTCCAGGAAAGAATATCACAAGGCCTCAGAACAGGTCGGCTCTGCGCTCTGCAAGCAACTGCGCCTTTTTCTTTGCAATGGCATTGGCCAGCCGGAATTCGGGGAGAACCTCAAGAGAGGTTTCGCTGACTTTTGCAAGCAGTTCGTCAAAGAGCGCTTCGTTAAGTGTTTGAACGGCATACGATCGCGCATAATAGACATACGTCATGAGGAATTTCCCGCCGTTGATGCGAAGCGCCTTTTCAAAGTGTTCACGCGACCGTTCGGGATTCCCACCGAGCATTCTGCCCCGGCTGCCGTAGAGTGTTCCCAAAAAGACATGTGCTCCACCATAGTAGAAAGTCGAGTCCTTTTCGGCCGCAAAATTCATCAGTACTTCAGTCTTGGGAAGATCGGCAAGCGCATCGGGGCTTGTCAGGGAGAGGTTGATGTAACTTCCCCAACCGAACGCGGCCCAGAACACGGCGGGCACATCTTCCTTTTCGTGAAGAGCCAACTCGTTGCGAAGATCATCGGGTGATCCGTTGAGTGCCTGAGCAAGGCTCTTGTTTTTTTGCAGAATGCGGAGGGCGTAATCGCGTCCCCGCAGGTAGAGCATACGGGCACGTTCGGGCTCCCGGTCTTCAACAAAACCAAGCGCATAACTGCTGTATCCCTGGCTTACAAGCAACAACAGTCGTTCGTTGCCGGGATCACTTTTGAGCATTACTTCAAGAAGTTTCAGATTGGCAGGCAGGGCCTTTTCCGCAATATCCAGGTCCTGTTCCTCGGTAAGCGCTGTAAAGCCGTCGTCCACTATACCGCCGACGGTATTGATTGCGATACCCTGAATGCAGCCGCTGAAAAGTAGCGAGGCGGCAAGAAGAAAAATATTGAATGTCTTCATCAGTCCGTGCTTGGGAAACACGGAACAATATAGAGAAAAAAGGAGGAAGAGTCCACGCCGTGAATGATCAACCGCATGCCATCACTGTTTAAGAGCCCGCTCGAGTTCCATTAGAACTTCCGTCGGGTCAAAAGGTTTGCCGATAAAGCCGTCAGCGCCGCGCATCCTCGATTCCATTGCGTTGGCAAGCTCCGCAAAAGCGGTCAGCATGATAACGCGCGTATGAGGCTGGTGTTCCTTAACGTACTTCAGCACTTCAAAGCCCCCCACATGAGGCATTTTGATATCGAGGAGCAAGACGTCATAGTATTTTTTCTCAAGCTGGGAA
>CAZWIN010000157.1:0-6730 GCA_964633855.1 uncultured Chitinophagales bacterium | reverse complement strand
ACGGCAAATGAGGTTGGACGCGACATGAACGGCGACAGGGCTTTTGATGCTTTTCTTAACCTCAAACGCTGCTGCAATATTGGTCTTATACGGAGCTTTATTCTTGCTGAACCTGACGTCCCGGTAAATGCGAAAAATGGAACGCTTAGGGTTAAAGTCTACTTCGGGTGCAATGCGGGACATCTGCTCACCAAGTGATGCAACAAAACATTGCATCGGGAATTTAACGAAGTCTTCGTATTCGTTTTTGTGTTTTTGGAACCAATCGCGGTTGTTGTTTCTCTTCAGCTGTTTAAGAAATACTATCCCCTCCCTGGGGAACCCTTCAAACACAGGGAAGAAGTGTTCATCCATTCCCGGGTTCATTGATTGAAGCCTTTCTGTTGTAATACTCCTTTCAATTCGCTTTGAATAATGTCCGCCCATTTCCGATGGCCATACTCGCTCAAATGATTCCAGTCGTAGAACAATTTTGCCTTGTTCTCGGAAGAGAGTGCCGCTATCTCAGGACGGTCGCGAATGGTGATAGCGTTGATGTTGTGTGCGGCAAGAGACCGTGAGACAAGTGAATCCGATGGCACTCCATGAAGCACCTGGTCAACATTCGTGGACATAAAAATCAAGTGGATGTATCCCCTTTCCTTTAAAAACATGTCAAGCTCTTTGAGCCGAAGGGCTGCGCGCTCTATGGTTTTTGCCTGCTCCTCAATGGTCACAAACCGGTCGTGTTGCTCATACATGGAATTCAGGCGGTCGAGAAAAAACTGCTGCAGCAATTCCGAGATCGCACAACCAGGTTTGTGTGCCCAAAATGGCTTGCCCGAAAGTTTGGAGAGCCCGCGATAGAAATCCATTTCCTGTAAGACCGAAACATAGACAGCGGCAGGAGTGAATCCACCCTCAACCACTAACGCATGGATATTTTCCACACCCCATCCGTTCACACCACCGTTTCCACCAAGGTATCCTCCAATTTCCTCCACGGCTAGATGGGAAAATAGTTTTGTATTTGTAATGTAGGAACCGCCATAGGTAACAGAATTGCCGAGGAACAAGACCTTATTTGCGTGTACCGTATCCCAGTCGGCATTTGCTCGCAAACCAAGGTTATTGACCCGGATCTCGGCGCCGTGTTCACGATAGACAAGCTGATTGGGTTGTAGCCGGTACCCAAAGAGCGGGCTCGAACGGTACAAAACAGGGTCGCCCAAACCAAACCAGAAACGTAAAACCAACTCAAGAACCGCCAGCGGAAGCACTATACCCAACACAGTTAAACAGAGAATGGTAAGATGTCGGTGGCGTTCAAAGAACGTTAGTGAGGCTGACATATGTACAACCGGATCAGAAGTTATTCTCTATCTCTTCAGCAAATAATTCCAGGCCCGCGGCTCCCCAAAGTATTTCAGATAGCGGGTCGTGTTCAATAAGTTCCTCAATTGCCTCGCGCCTGATAAGTTCGGGCCACACCCGCGTTTTTTCACTGAGCAATGTAGCTTCCCAAAAAGCCTGCAATGCATCATCAATAGGAATTGGGAGAAAACGATTGGCGTAACCGGGAACGATTCTTCCTATGACCTGCCTTGTCCTGTTTTGCACACCGCGGATGAGTCGAGAGAATGTAAGAGGAGTTCCAGGGGAATTACGGTCATAATCCATCTGCCCGAGGCGTACTGCGGCAACAGTGTTCAGTTCAGCAATAAAATCACGTTCCACATCTCCTTCTGCGTTCGCTTGCCAAAAAGCCTGGTTCAGCACACGATCCAGAAGCGGGGTCCAATTCCATCCTAATACATCTTTGATTGCCATCAGATCTTCCCCCCAATGGAGGCAGCGACTCTCCCAATAGAGTAGTGCAAGCCACTGGGCAACATTCGCATCTACGGACTTCGCCTCTTCATCAAATTGTCGATGAACTTGCTCAACAACCTCCGAGATTTGTTTTTGATAGATAAAGCCCGGATTCCATGTCCTTTGGAGCAAACTGCGGATAAACTGCATATCTGATTGCGAAGACTGATTCACACCACTCTTGTGCGAGAGCCGTAACATAAGACTGCTGTTGACTTCGCTCCCAAGACCGTGTGCAAGCCCATGCAGCCCGTGAAAGATTTGCGCCATCTGCGGAGGATACGGCCGTATTCCCTTGAACAATCCCTGGTATGGCACAGCAAAACGCACTGTTGTTGTTGCCTCGTTCAACCTTACCCACGAACGAACTGTTCCGACATCTTCAAGCACAGCCTGAAGCGGAGACTCCTCCTGAGCGATGAGCCGGTGACGCAACCCCAAACGGGAAGACACCTTCTTTGCGATTTTCACATCTGTGGAGACCGGCGGGCCTGAAGTAACTGCTGTAGCTGTATACCCTACCTTTACAAGTGTTGCGCCTATGCAGCGACTGTCACGTCCACCGGAGAGCAGAAGTTCCGGGGTAGGGCTAAAGTGTAATTGTCTCCCGACGCGCTCTTCCAACCTCTCTGAGCAGATTTGCAGCCTCTTCCGCGTTCCAGATAATTGATTAGAACCTGCGTAGTAATCGCCAAGCGAGAAAAATGAACTGATACGCGGGGAGTTCGACTGCTCAACCTTAACCGTCTGTCGCGCACTCAATCTCTCTACTCCGCCCAGCAACGATTTCGATCCCAGCAGGTAACCATAACAAAGGTATAGCGATGCTGCTACACGGTCAATCTCCGGTTTTGAGCCGACCAGTTTGAGAATGGGAATGCCATGACTCCCGCAAGCCCAACCGTTTGGGCCTTTCGTCCACCAAAAACTCGGGCAATCCGTTGCCGATGTTGCAACAGTTACCGACTCCTTGTTCCATGCACTTACAACCCACCTTCCATCCCATGATCCCATATCCTCGGGACGCTCATGGATACAGGAGTGCAATTCCTGCACAGTGTCATTGTTCCATAAATGGCCAAGAAAGTTCTCACAGACACCACCCCATGCAATGCCATTCGCATCAGCCTCCGTCCACGGACACCAATCTTGTATCCCTGATTCAGTGCTGATTTGACCAATGTGAATATTCTGAAGACTATGAATGCGCAAGCGGAAAGGACGGCCAAAGGTTTGCGCGAAGAGAGCATTCTGCTGCTCCAGAACGGATGAAAAACGTTGTTGTGCTTCCGTCGGAGAAATGCCTGATGATTGCCAGATGTACAGAAATGACACTACGTCAAACCTGCAATTAGAGTGAGTTTTTCAATTGATGAGAAATGCAGCGGAAGGTCGGCATCCTCATGCCCCCACACGGAAAGTGCATAACCGGGCCCGGGCTTTTCGAGAGTACGTACCGAGGCATTGGTAGTATAGGAAAATTATAGCCGCTGTGCAAGGCACGGCTGCAAGGGTCGTTGGCCAGCCTCTCTCCTTTGGTCCATTACAATCAATGCAAAAAGTCATAAGCGCGTGGATTTTTAGCCGACAAACCGCTACCTTTGTTTACTCCCTAAGCTGTTCAAACCCCCGGCGAATCATAGACAAAATTGCCTGTTTCGACACACGGGTGTCTAACGCGTCCTTCATTATATCATTAGAGTCCTTCGGGAACACAACATGATCCGCACGAACGTCCAGATCAATGATAACGGCTTTGTGTTTTCATACGACCTCGGCACAACTTTTACTTCCAACCGTTCCGGGGTGGAAATCCTGAAAATGCTTCAACAGGGCTTTCCAAAAGAAAAGGTAAAAGCCCGCATGATTGAGCTTTTCGGAATCAGTGAAACTGAATTCGAGAAGGATTTTCAAGATTTTCTCTCGCAGCTCAGAGCACTGAGGTTGCTCATATAGATGAAAAGGAAGCTTAGAATAGGTGTCAGCGCCCTGAATGCTACAGATAACCCCGGTCCGGGTATTCCTGTCATCCGCTGCCTTAAAGAATCCAGTCTGTATGATGTAGAAGCCATCGGCCTTGCCTACGATGCTCTTGAGCCCGGAATCTATCTGAATGGCATGGCATCATGCTCGTATCTGATGCCCTATCCGCTGACCGGATATTCGAATATGTTGGAACGCCTGAAGGAAATCAATACTGAAGCAAAGCTCGATCTTATCATACCTGTTCTCGATTCGGAGCTGGTCGCATACATCAGAATGCAGGAAGACCTGAAGGCGATGGGCATTGCTACATTCCTACCGACTTTTTCAAATATCGAGATGAGATCAAAAGCCAATCTCAGCAGTTTTGGATACACCTCTGGTATTCCCGTACCTTTCACCCGTGTGGTGTACAATGCCACCCAGCTATTCAATACCGTGGCGGAGTTTGTTTACCCAGTAGTGGCCAAGGGTGTCTTTTATGATGCAACAGTATGTAACACCTACGACGAAGTCGTGCAGGCGTTCGGAAGACTGGCAAAAAAGTGGGGGCCGCCTGTTATCCTGCAGCAATATCTGAGGGGTGACGAATACAACATTGCAGCAGTCGGCGATGGAACAGGTGAAACTGTAGGAGCGGTGATCAGCAAGAAAATTTATGTCACGGACAAGGGGAAGGGCTGGTCGGGGGTCGCTATACACAACCAGGAGTTGCTTTCTCTTTCACAAACCGTTATACGACACCTGAAGTGGCGGGGAGCGCTCGAACTCGAAATGATGCGCTCAACGGAAAGCGGCAATTACTATCTTCTGGAAATCAACCCGCGCTTCCCCGCCTGGGTATATCTTTCGGCCGGCGTAGGCATTAACCTTCCGGAAATGCTTGTCACACTGGCGCTCGGGAATCAGCCACAATCAAAGTTCGAATACCATGCCGGCAGAATGTTTCTCCGTTATTCCGCCGATCTTGTGATTGACATGAAAGAGTTGGAAACCATTACTATCACATCACGATACTTAAAGAATGGCAACACTTAAATACGAACGTCCAGTGATTCTCCCCTACCATGCCGGGGTGATGAATCCGCAAGCGACAAAAACCGTTCACACGCCGATGACGCATATTGACGGGGTTCCTGTCACCCACATTGTACAGAAACATGGCTCCCCCTGCTTTGTCATTTCGGAAAGAATTATTCGAAGGACATTCCGGGAAACACTCGCCGCATTTTCCAGCCGTTACCCGAATGTGCAATTCGCCTGGTCGTATAAAACCAATTACCTTGATGCAGTCTGCAAAGTGTTCCACCAGGAAGGAAGCTGGGCCGAGGTAGTCAGTGGGTTTGAATACCGGAAGGCACGGCGCAACGGCGTTGACGGAAGCAGGATATTCTTCAACGGGCCCGACAAATCAGACGACTCGCTGACAATGGCAATCGAGGAAAATTCCAATATCCATATTGACCACCTTGATGAGCTCTACAAGATTGTTGATATCGCAAAACGGATGAAGAAGCGGGCGAATGTTGCGATACGGGTGAACATGGACACCGGTGTGTATCCCATGTGGGACCGGTTCGGCTTTAACTATGAGAATGGGGCGGCGTGGGACGCTATCAAACGCATTATTGAAAACAAAGATGTGATGAAATTAATGGGGCTTCACGCTCATATCGGCACCTATATGATGACTGCCGAAGCATACAGGCTGGCCTCGGTAAAACTCGCATTGCTTGCCAACAGTATTCGAACAGAGTTTGCCGTTCCTGTTGAGTACCTCGACCTTGGCGGTGGATTCGCCTCAAACAACACACTGGTCGGTGCGTACATGCCGGCGGAAGACACAAACCCGAGGATAGACCAGTACGCTGAAGCTATTACGCAAGGATTACTCGCCACCCTCGACAGAACCAAAGGGTTGCCGATGCTTGTACTGGAAACAGGGCGTTTGTTGATTGACGAAGCAGGCTTTCTCATTGGGACTGTCATCGCAAACAAACGCCTATCAGACGGGCGGAAAGCTACTATTGTGGACATAGGTGTGAATCTGTTGTTCACCAGTTTTTGGTACAAGCATAAGGTTGTTCCTGCACAATCATTCAGTGATTACACCGAGGATACTGTGATTTACGGCCCGTTGTGTATGAATATTGATGTTATACGGGAGTCCTGCACTCTCCCGCCGCTGCTGCATGGTGACCGGATTGTCATCCAGAATGTCGGGGCATATAACATGACGCAATGGATGCAATTCATCAATATGCGTCCCGCGGTGACAATGGTGATGGAGGACGGTACCCTGGAACTAATACGACAACCGGAAACACTCGAGTATTTGTCGCAGATGGAAAGAGTTCCCGGAAAATTACTGAAATAATTCACGCAGTATGCTTCACACCCTTCGAGAGCATATCAAAGAGCTTTTTGCCAGCATACCGGAGATCTTCTTCGTCCGTAGATGGCAATTTGGCGTTGTCATCTGGCTTTGCCTGCTGCTTTTCCACCCGGTCCCGGGTATCGTCGGAACATGTACACTGATTCTTTCAGCGGTATTCGATCTGTTGTTCAGGGTAAACATTGCACAGCCTGCACAACGCATCATGAAATTGAATGCATTTCTGGTGGGATTGGGATATGAATACTTTTATGGGTTCTCTTTTACCGGATCAGAGCTTCTTGCACTTACAGCGTTGTTGTTCATACACCAAATCGCCTACTATGTTATCCTCGGACTATTGCATCGTTCATTTCAGCTTCCAGTGTTGACCCTTTCATTTGTTGTTATTATCGAAACATTGATTCTCCTTTTCCCACAACACACAGCTCCTAATTCCCCCGCTCTGTGGAGTGCAGTTGGAGCAGCAATTCATACACACCTTGCCTCACTCTTGCCGGA
>CAZWIN010000156.1:0-6747 GCA_964633855.1 uncultured Chitinophagales bacterium | reverse complement strand
CAAAAAGGACTTCAGCATAATCTCAAGGTCAAGTATAAGAGACTGGTTCTTAGCATAATACAATGTGTATTTTTCCGCCTCGTCCTTTTGAAGATCCTCCCGGCGGTTGATTTGCACAAGCCCTGTCAACCCTTGTGGGCCAAGATATGCGCCCTCGTCTTCACGGCCAATTTGCCTGTGTACATCCGACGAATCGTTGTCAGCGGACAAAGGACGCCCAACAAAACTCAATTTTCCCGAGAACACCTGAGGCAACAAGAGCAATTTCCCAAGAACGGTCCCTTTATGCTTGTTCCGACTCACAAGCGTGAACAACAGGGCCAGCGGATACACAGTGACCAGCATCAGTAGTGAAACGACAATATCAAACAGGCGCTTGAGAAAACGATTCACAGGTTTCTGAATATTGTACTCGATGTCAACCAACGGAATGGAATCAAGAACATCTATCCGTGTTTTTCCGATGATTGCCTCGAGGCTGTTTGGTACAAGCCTGAAATTTACGCCGCGGCTGTTGCTCCGTGCAATCACCGAGAGCATATCGCCATAGGAAAGTGTATCGCTGGAAAATATCACTTCACTGATTTTGTATTCAGCAATTACTTTCCCCGCATTGTCTATGCTGCCGAGAATTTCCGTCCCGGAAATCCGCTCGCCAATGCGCCGTCTCGTTACATCAATAAAGCCGAGGATATCATAGCCGCCATCAACGCGCTCGCGAAGCCGCCGAAGAAGTTCCTGGCCTGAAGGTCCTGCCCCGACGATCAGTGTCCGCCTGCCGAACAGGCTCTGACGCGATCCGTCATACGCGCGTCCCGGTGACATGACCCCGAAGACGAGCCGCCAACCCGGAAGAAATACAAGGCTGAGAAAGCCCGAAATTAATACCACGGCACGGCTGAAGGCAAAATCCTTCGCGAAGAACACCATCGCCGATATAACGACGTAGCTTGCCAGAACACCAATTCCCGCCCTGGAGATGGAGTTTTTGTTATTGCTGTACAATCCTAAACTGTACATTGAAGCAACAACAATAAGAGAGGGCACAGTCCAAACCACGGGATACACGCGATGCGGCAAGTGAAGAAATTCATCAAAATACAGAAGTTCGCCAAGGATCAAGGCAAGATCAACGAGCACAAAATCAAAGAGTGCCAACAAAAACGATTTGCTTGCCCGCACTAAAAAGGCAAGCGCTGCGCGCAAGACAATCCCTGTGGTTAAAAGCATCTCGACAAGTGCGGAGCGGCTGAAATGTTTCTCCACGAATAATTGCATGGCTCGATAAAATGTCTTGATCTCGTCTATGTCGCTGCGGCGAGTGCTCTCACCTTTGAAATGAATGATTTTTGTGGCAGGAACATAGTACACTTTGAAGCCGGCTTGCTTCACCCTGTAACACCAATCCAAATCCTCACCGTACATAAAGAAGGCCTCGTCCAACCCACCGACTTTTTCGTATGCTTCACGTGAGATCATCATGAATGAACCGCTGACCGCATCAACTTCATATGTTTCATCAGGGTCCAAATATGTCAGGTTATACCTTCCGAACCAGCGGGATCGCGGAAAGAGAGTGCTCAGTCCGCTGATCTTTGTAAAGGCAACCCAGGGAGTGGGAAAGCCCCTGCGGCATGGAAGCTGAAACGTCCCGTCCGGATTGAGAATTTTACATCCTGCAATCCCCACGCCAGGACTCGCCTTAAAGAAATCCATCATAACGTTGAGCGTATCTTCCTGTATGATGGTATCGGGATTGATGAGGAGAAGAAACTGTCCACGCGCCTGTTTCAGCGCGGCGTTGTTTGCTTTTGCAAATCCACTGTTTGTTTTGCTTTCGATAAGAAGAACATCAGCAAACTTCTCCCTGATCATCTCGACACTGCCGTCATCGGAGGCATTGTCAACCACGAGTATTTCACCCTCGATTCCCGCCATCGCCTTGTGAATCGAGGAGAGAGCATTCTCCAGAAACTGGCGGACATTATAATTGACAATGATGACGGAAAGAACCATCAGTTACAGCCTGTTGAACAAGCTGCCGAAACGAAGCTTCCAAAGCATGAATGCCGCCTCATAGATAATCTTCCGGGACATTTTGGAAACACCGGAGCGGCGATCAAGAAAGACAATAGGCACTTCCGCAAGCCTGAAGCCCTTCTTCCATGCCTTGTAGCTCATTTCAATTTGAAACGCGTAGCCGTTGGATTTGATACGGTCAAGATCAATGGACTCCAGCACTTTCCGTCGGAAACACTTGAAACCTCCTGTTGCATCCGACAATGGAAGGCCTGTTATCATGCGTGTGTAGACATTTGCGGAATAACTCAACATCAGCCGTTGAATAGGCCAATTCAGGATACGAACGCCGCCCACATAACGCGACCCGAGGACAAGGTCGGCCTCTTCAATTTTCTTCAGAAAGTTCGGTATCTCCTTCGGGCTGTGGGAAAAATCAGCATCCATCTCAATGACCAGATCATATTCATGTTGCAGTGCATACTTGAACCCCGCCACGTATGCCGTTCCAAGACCCATTTTTCCCGAACGCTGCAGCAAGTGCACGCGTGAATCCGTTTTCAGCATTTCATTGACCATTGCACCTGTGCCATCCGGTGAATTATCATCAACAATCAGCACTTCAACGTTTGGCGCCTGGCCGAGAATTGCCGGAATCAATCGTGGGACGTTTTCCGCCTCATTGTAGGTCGGAACAACAACAAGAACTTTCAATACCAGAACCTTTTCAGATGAACGTTGTAGGTTGGCTACGTGCGGGAGCAAAATTCCCTGATCGTATTGGCAATATACTCCTGCTGCTCGATAGTCAGTTCCGTATGCATGGGAAGTGAAATCACCTCTTCACACGCCTTTTCCGAAACCGGGAAATCCCCTTTACGCGAGCCGGCAATAGCAAATGCTTTCTGCAAATGAAGAGGAATCGGATAATATATGCCGTGAGGAATACTTCGCTCCTTGAGAAATGCCGCTAGTTCGTCGCGTTTGGGTACACGGATGGTGTATTGATGAAAAATGTGAGCACAATCCTGCGCAATAGATGGAAGAACGACCGGAAGATCTTTGAGCAGATCGTTATAGCAGGATGCTGCCGTGTTACGGGCCGCGTTCCATTGGTCAAGGTATTGCAATTTCACTTTCAGCACGACAGCCTGCAACGTGTCCAAACGGCTGTTCACACCCAAGACCTCGTGATGATACCTCACCTTTGAACCATGCGCAACAATCATCCTGATCTGCTCCGCAAGACCCGCGTCGTTTGTCACCATCATGCCGGCATCACCAAAGGCTCCAAGATTTTTACTGGGGAAAAAGCTGATGCATGAGATATCGCCAAATGTGCAGACTTTCTTTCCCCTGTAGCTGGCTCCCAAAGACTGCGCCGAATCTTCAATCACCTTGATTCCATGTTTCCGCGCAATGTCCATAATCGGATCCATATCAGCCGGTAATCCGTACAGATGCACAGGAATAATAGCTTTTGTGCGAGGAGTGATCCTGCGCTCAATCTGCGAAGGATCGATATTATAGGTCTTTGGGTCTATGTCCACATAGACCGGCTTTGCCCCGAGGAGTGCAATCGTTTCCGTTGTTGCGACAAACGTAAAGGGCGTAGTAATCACTTCATCGCCCGGCCCGATACCCAGCGCCATCATGGCAATCTGCAGCGCATCAGTACCGGATGCACAGCCGATGGCATAGCGTATACCGAGATATCCGGCAACCTTGCATTCAAACTCGCCCACATCCTTTCCCAGGATGAACTGGCCAGAATCAAGGACACCGCGCAGAGCATCATCAACTTCTTTTTGTATTTTCTTATACTGGCCGACGACGTCAACCATTTGAATAGTCGGGGCTGGTGTCATAATTTTCTAACGGCCTCTCCCAAGCAGCATATGATATACAGTGTTCAACATAATCTTAAAATCCATTCTCAGAGACATGTTTTCGATATAGAAGAGGTCGTATTGCACTTTCTTCCTGACGTCATCAATGGTTTCATCATACGTGTGCTTCACTTGAGCCCATCCTGTTATTCCGGGGCGGACTTTCAGGCGGCGCATGTACAACGGAATCTGTTTTGATAACTGCTCAACAAACACGGGCCTTTCAGGTCTGGGGCCTACGAGACTCATATCTCCTCTCAAGACATTCCAAGCTTGAGGAATCTCATCTATATGGAGCTTTCTTAAGAGCTTGCCAAATCGAGTGACACGAGGGTCTTTTCTTCCTGCCCATTGAGGTCCACTCTTCTCTGCGTCCTCCCTCATTGACCGAAACTTCAGTATTCGGAATGCTTTTCCGTTTTGCCCCACCCGCTCCTGCTTATAGATTACCGGGCCAGGTGACTCCAATTTGATAATAATCCCAACAATAATCCAAACCGGAAGGCCAACAACAATAACAATTACTGAAACTGCAATATCAAGGACCCTCTTTAGGCTTGCCTCCCATGGGGGCATTAACTCAGGGCTAATCTCAATGAGGGGAAAACCATAGATTTGATTGGTGCGAGCCTGTCCGCTGATGATATCATAGAGATCGGGCATTATCTTGAGGCTTACCTTTTGAGAGTTGCATTGACCAATGATGTCCAGTAAGTGTTCGTGGTCTGATGATTCGAGTGCGATAAGTACTTGCCTAACCTCCTCGCCGGAAATAATATCATGCAAGTTATCAATCGTGCCGAGGTTTTTCAATTGCTGCGAACTGTTATTTACCTTCTCATTAAGGCCTGCATAACCAATAATATTGTATCCCAAGGCGGGATATTTTTCCACCTCCTTGTAGAGATCCTCTACCTTCTCCAAACTGCCTACAAGGATAGTCTTACTGGTTCCTATGCCTGCCGTGAGCATTTTACGCTGGATGCTTCGAATAAGCAATCTCCCGCTTCCGACAAAAAACAAAAGGATAGCCCAATAAGCGGCAATAAGAAACCTTGAATTTGCACCAATGTTTTTCCCCTGATCATCAACAAATACCGCAAAGAACAGGAAGAGGCAACCAAATGTTACGGTCTTAAAAATGAGTGCCAGCTCATCAAACCGTGAAGCTGCATACCAGGGGCGATACAGACCAACCATGAAGAAAATCAACAACCAGAACAGGTAGACAAACAACATTGGGGCCCATAGTTCAGGATCGTAGTTTATGCCAACGACACCGCTCTGAACACGAATGCTGTAGTAGACAATCCATGCCAGACACATCATGGTGAGGTCCATACCAAGCAGGATGATTTTTTGCAGCGTTGAACTCATTTTCTAACTACGTTTTCCGTGCAACAAGACTAAGATATAAATCGGCAATTTTCTTGTGCATGGTGCTGAGATCAAAAGTTGCACGCGCCCATCGATATCCTGATTCTCCATACTGCCTTGCAATGTCTGGATGTTCTATAGCATAGCGGATACTGCTTTCAGTTGCCGAAACATCATTCGGCGGTATAAGCCATCCAGTATCATTGTTTCTGATGGCATCAGAAGTTCCGCCCACATCAGTAGCTACAACAGGCAGCTTTGCATACATCGCCTCCGCAAGTGAGCGGCTCAATCCCTCCCACAAGCTAGTCATCACAAACAAATCCATCACTGCGAGCATTGTTGGAATATCAGACCGAAATCCGGTGATCACCATTGAATTCCGAACACCCAAATTTTCAGCCTGCGCTTCCAATTGCTTTCTCAGGTGCCCATCCCCAACCAACAATAACTTGGTACCAGGAAAGTCCTTGTGAATATTTGCAAATGCTTCAACAAGAACATGGAGCCCTTTTTGCTCAGAAAACCTGCCCGTAAATCCTATAACATAATCGGTCGGGGAAATGCTGAGCGATTGGCGGCATTGGCTCCGATTTTTTTTGACAACGAATGGAGAGTAATCAACACCATAATAAAATGTCAGAATTGCATTTTTTGCACTAATACCCAAACGTTCTGCAGTGAGTTTGTTTCCATGTGAATACAGCAAAAGAAATGTCGTAAACCTAGACATCCATCTTTCAATAAAAACAAATAGGTACTTTTTCCATTTCGGCATGAAATCATGGAATGAAAATCCGTGAATCGTATGAACAGTCGGTATCCCTGCAAAATATCCTCCAAGTCGGCCAACGACGCCGGGTTTCGAGGAATGTGTGTGAAGAATATCTATTTTCTGTTTGCGGCAAAACCTTCTTATTTCACAGACAGAAGCAATGTCCCGCAACGGCGCTACTTCCCTCCGGAGGTTAGAAATATCATAGACTTCTATTCCAGGAAGTGATTTTATGGTCTCAGCCCATTCTCCTTCACACCGGGCAGCAATCACAGGCTCAAATACTGATTGATCCAACCCTTTGACTATCATTAGCATGTAATCTTGTGCCCCTCCGACTACAAGATTAGTAATGAGATGGGCAACACGAACTTTACGGCTCATCATGATCGACAGGTATTTTTGTATACACCGGCATGTATGCTTGCGAGACGTTGCCAATCATATTTCGACAACTGCCTCCGAACGGCAGCCTCGCGCTCTTCTGTGGCATTTATCTCTAAGGCCGAGAGTACTGCTCGATAAAAATCCTCCCTATTCCCAAGCGAGAAAAAGTGCGCAATATCTCCGGCGACTTCCCTACTTGTTGGAATATTGCTTGAGACAATAGATTTACGGCAATGCATAGCTTCAATCAACGGGATCCCAAAACCCTCGCAAATTGAAGGGAGAACAACCACTGACGAT
>CAZWIN010000155.1:0-6769 GCA_964633855.1 uncultured Chitinophagales bacterium | reverse complement strand
CTACGGCGGAAGTTGCGAGGCTGTTTTCGGTTACAGAGACCACAGTAAAGCGATGGTCGGATGGGGGTATGCTGAAGTGCCAGAAGACGCCGGGCGGCCACCGCAAGTTCGAAGTCAAGCATGTTTTTGAATTCGCATCGGTGAATAAACTGGAACCGTCGGGAGCGCTGTCGCTTTCCGGCCGCGACCGCCAGGCACACCAAATAGAACATGCTGTATTGGCCAGAGATTACAACGCACTCACCGCAATATTCATTGAGAAGGCTCTCTCCGCTGACCGGGCCGGCCTGCTCCCGTTTTTCTCTTATCTCTACCAACATCATATCCGACTATGGGAGATCTTTGACAATATCCTCAGCCCGGGCATGCGTGAAATTGGCAGACGATGGGAACAAGGACGTATTGGAGTGAATCATGAACACAGGGCTTCGTATGAAACACTGGAGGCTCTGGCAAAATTACAATCCCAGGTGCTGGTCAATGAGCCAACGGGACGCTCGGTCATTTGTGCCTGCATGCAGGATGAGATGCACGAAATCGGGCTCCGATGCGCGTCATATCTGTTTGAATCGCTTGGCTGGAACACCCATTATCTCGGGGCACGAACACCGTTGGAATCACTCAAATCCGCCATCCGGGAATTTCATCCGGATGTGGTATGTATTTCCATTACCACGGTTAACGAGCACGGCAAGCTGAAAGAAACACTCCGGCAAATTCATAAGTCAGCCCGAAAAGTGAAAGGGGCGCTGATTCTCGGAGGAAGCGGTGCCGCCGGGGTCATGAGCAGGGTGCCAGTTTGTGACCAAATGTACCAAACGTCAAAAGAGCTTGTTGAGTATGTCACCACATCCCGATACTCCTAACCTCGAGGGAAACCAAAAGGCAAATCCGAAATTCTGTCTGCTTACCCGGCGGCAGTACCTTGAGCATCCGCTTGAGAAAGTCTTCGCTTTCTTTCAATCACCGGAAAACCTTGCGCGCATAACGCCGCCGTGGTTAAATTTCAGCATCCTGACCCCTTCTCCAGTTGTCATGAAACCTGGAGCCGTGATTGAGTACTCGATCCGATGGGTGGGCATACCTCTTGGTTGGACAACGCGAATTACGATGTATGAACCTCCCTATCGTTTTGTTGATGAGCAAATCCATGGGCCGTACTCACTCTGGCATCACACACATAGTTTTCAGGAGAAAGATGGCGGCACGGATATGCTGGATGAGGTGCGGTATGCTTTGCCGTTTGGAATAGTTGGCAGAATCATGGAGAGATATGTTGTCCGCCGTCAGCTCGAACAGATTTTTGATTTCCGCTTTCAGGCGATTCAAAAGATATTTCCCGCGCTGGTGAAACATTCTCCGTCGCGCAATGAGAGGGAGCTATTATCTACAAGGGGGAATACAACATGAGGATTATTGTTACCGGTGGTAGCGGGTTTATTGGGGCGGCCATGCTGGAACGTCTGGTAAGTGAAAACCATACGGTTACGCTCTTAAGCAGAAACCCTGTTCAGGCACGCCGCAATGTGAATTTCGCTGTGGAGATTGTACAGTGGGACGGCGAAAAACAG
The DNA here is from genome assembly GCA_964633855.1 of uncultured Chitinophagales bacterium. Lineage (GTDB taxonomy): Bacteria > Bacteroidota > Ignavibacteria > UBA10030 > UBA6906 > CAZWIN01. Next base: position 5,198 of record CAZWIN010000155.1, on the reverse strand, counting down.
GGGGCGTGGTCATCCAAGATAGATGGCTCCGATGCAATACTGAATTTTGCAGGCGAACCCATTGCCGGCAAACGATGGACTGAGTCTCAAAAAAGGAAAATAACCGAAAGTAGAATCAACGCCACGCGTGCCATTGTCACTGCAGTCCGTGAAGCCCGAAAGAAACCCTCGGTGCTTGTCAATGCCTCGGCTGTCGGCTACTATGGTCCGGTGGAAGAAGGTGAAGTCACCGAAGCAAGGGGGCAGGGCAGTGGATTTCTTTCGGAGGTTTGTTCATCGTGGGAAGGCGAAGCGCGGGCTGCTGAGAGTCTTGGTGTTCGTGTTGCAATGTTAAGAATAGGAATAGTGCTGGGTGATGGGGGGGGTGCGCTTGAGAAAATGATGCTGCCATTCAAGCTTTTTGCCGGTGGCGCAATCGGATCGGGGAAACAATGGTTTCCCTGGATACATCGTGATGATGTTGTCGGGGCCGCCCTTTTTGCTATTGGCTCTCCCGGTCTTTACGGACCGATTAATCTGGCGGCACCTGAGATAGTCAGAATGGGGGAATTCTGTACTGTGTTGGGAAAAATCATGAACCGTCCTTGCTGGGCGCCTGTACCTGATGTTGTGCTGAAGATCGTGCTTGGTGAGATGTCTGAGATGCTGCTTACAGGGCAAAAAGTTGTGGCTGAAAAACTTCTGAAACATGGTTTCCGGTTCAAGCATTCTGGTTTAGTCCCCGCGCTTGAGAGTATACTTCGATAACAAGATTTTTTGGTAATTGCGCCCCCGCATTTATTGCTTTTCAAGCCTGATTTTGTATATTTTAACTACTCTCCAGTCAGTCCGCTACCACGTGGATTGACAAAAGTTTTTCCCATAGTATGTAGGTGCATGGCGCGCTTGTGCTACCAGAGAAATTAAAGCTCTTTGTTATTTTATTGTTGATTGTACTTGTCAGTGGTTGGTCCGCAACCTTATTGGTTGGCCAGACTGTAGGCGAAGCAAGTGCGACTAAAGCCCCGCTCGCAAAAAACACTCCCGTTTCAACTCTTCCTCAAATTGTTTTTACGTCTCGAAATCCCATACACAATGGCGATCCCGGCGCGGTACCGGGCATTGGGCCCAAATACCGCACCGCAGTTGTCGGTGGACGGCTTATGCTGCGATCCGCTCAGGGCAAAGTGAAGCAGCTTGTGGGAAGTGACTTGCTCTGGGACGTTTCCGATCCTTGCGTTTCATGGGACGGTAAGAGTATTCTTTTTGCAGGAGTTGAACATCCTGATAGTAGCTGGCGAATCTATCGCATTCGCGCAGATGGCAGCGGTCTTATAAAGATAACTCATTCGGATCGCGTTATTGACCTCTCACAGTTTGGCGCGTCCGCGCACCTCTTTGAACGCTACGATGATTTCGACCCATGTTTCCTTCCCGATGGAAGAATTGTTTTCGCGTCAACCCGTTATCCTTCAATGGCGAGCATGCATCAGGTCCTTACGAGCAACCTGTTCGTGATGAACGGAAACGGAACTTCGATGCGAAGAATCACCACTGAACGGAACAGCGGGGAGGAACCGACGATTGATCCACTGACGGGCAAGATCATGTACTCGCGGTGGTGGGTGAATGTTGACCTTCCTAGTAATGTAACACGGACAGGCCTTTCCCGCCTGCCGGGTCAAGCATTGACCAACGACATGGCAAACCTCTGGCAGGTTATGACCATCAGGCCGGATGGAGATCAGATCAATCTTTTTGCAGGATTTGCGCGCACACGCGAGGGGACGCAGGCATACAAGCCAAGCATGATGAATGATGGGTCCATGCTGTGTATGTACACCCCGAACACTGCAATGCTTCCTGCAATTGGGGGTCTGGGAGTACGGCGGTTCAAGAAGGGCCCGGGCGTTCCGTATCACGTCGCCGGCATCCGCTCGGATGAAATTGTGCGGATGCAAAGGGAGCTTCATCCGCCATTCGCCGTTGATGCAATTCAGCTGAATGAGCGACGTATCATCATGTCGTATTCCGCGGATGGAAAGGAATATGGTGTATTCTCCTGTAACCTTGATGGTTCGGGCCTCCGCAAAGTTGTTGACCTCCCCGGTACGATGGAACTGGATGTACAGGTTCTGCAGCCGAAGCGGGTTCCGCCTGTGTTGCACGATAATTTTACACATCAGCCGGCATCGCTTCCACCTACCGAGGATCCCGCTACATACGCAAATGATGACTTCTTCCGTTTTGATTGTATGAATATCTTCACGAATGCTGCCGTTGATGAGCCTGTTCCCGACGCGCCAAAGATAGCCCGCAATTCTCGCATTCGCTTTTTCATGAGCCCGCAAAGACAAAGTACAAAGGGTCCGGATCCATCAATATTTTTCAAGGATGCGGAGGTGTTTTATCACGGGGGCGTTCATCAGCATGATATTCCGGCTGAAGTCCCGTTGTTTGAGCAGGTCGTTGACAATACCGGACGGGTGCTGCAGACAACTGATGGCCGGTTTGCTCATGTTTCCGGGTTCAACTTCGAGCGTCAGGGAGGCGGGACAAAATGCGTTGGTTGCCATGCGGGACATTCGATGATTGATGTACCGATTAATGCTTCGATTGCGGAGTGGTTCAACCTTGCCCCATCAGCAACAGTGACAGCGAGCTCTTCAGAAAAAACATTCGAACCCCAGCGCGTTGTTGACAGGCAGGCAAGAACAGGCGGCGATAGCGTCATTTGGGTTTCGGCAGAGGAAGGCAAAGCGTTCATTGACTTGCAGTGGGAGTTTCCGGTTGAAGTCCGGGAGTTTGTGCTCTATGCTGTTCCACAAATCAAAGGGACGTCGCACAGATTGCTGAACTGTGAAATGACAATGTATAATGGCGTAAAGGAAGTCGGACGTATTGCATCCACAGGAAAGATCACTCCGGCGGGAACGCGTTTGAAGACCGCCCCGACAATTCTCGACAGAGTGAAAGTGACAATCGATAAGTTTTCGGGAACTATACAAAACAAAAAGGTTTGCGGCCTGGCGGAAGTGGAAGCGTTCGGCCGTTTACTCGACGACCATTCAGATTTCAAGGCAAGGAGCCAGGAATGAGATTGACGGTACTGCTTTTCTGCGCATTGGTGTGCAGTTCTGCTGTTCTTAATGCTGAGGGTTTCTACGGTGTAAGCTCTCCCGACGGCGTCACGGTCTGGGCTATTGGAAAATCCGGGTCTGTGTTTCGATCCACGGATGGTGGTGCGACCTGGTCCAGTTATACCCAGGGATCAAACAACTTGCGTGCAATTCAAACGATGGGACCAAATATCTGGATTGCTGGTGACAACGGCATGTTTCAACATTCTGGCGATGCCGGAGCCACATGGACGTTTGAAGTGATCAACAACGGCAAATCATCCAGAGGCCTTGAATTCATTACCTCCATGAAAGGATGTGTTGTCGGGGATTCCGGTTTGATTGCATTGACTTCCGATGGTGGTCAGACGTGGACAAATCCTTCTGCCGCTATGGTATCGACCATAAGGAAAAACCTTAACAGTGTTGCATTTGCCGATACACTTACCGGTTACATCGTTGGCGCACGGGGAACCGCGCTGAAAACAACCGATGGCGGCCAGACATGGAATGCACTCATCGGACTTAATGTCGACAAAAACTTTTTGAGTGTTGCCGCAAAGAACGCAACAGTCGTCATTACCGGTGCCGACGGACAATGCTGGAAAAGCACCGATGCCGGTGCAACATGGAACCCGCTTAAGTTTCAGACAGATTCACAATCTGATGTAACTGATGTATTCATGGCAAGTTCCGATAGCGTATATGTTGTCGGCGGCGGCGGGTATATCCGGCAGAGCATCAATGGAGGGGCGACATTCCGTTGGGGACAACACGGTCTGCATTCGCCTCTCAATAGCATCTTCTTTTTTGATAGGCTTCGAGGGTGGGCATGCGGTGATAAGAACAATGTGATATTGCGAACGACGGATGGCGGGCTGACCTGGCAGATGCCTAACGGAACAACAGTAAATTACGTGTGGAATCAAAAGCTGAGTGCATCGGCTTCGATAGGCAATACCTTTGCGATTAACCCTTTGGACAAGAATCGCATCTACGTTGCTCTCGGACGCTTCATTTATATGAGCACTGACCTCGGAGACACGTGGTCACAAACAGCGGTTATTTCACAAAATAATGGTTCAACGCACTCATTCTATATTTCTCCAAAAGATACCAATCAGTATGTAGTGGCGTTTACGGGTGGTGGAGATAGAATTATGTACAGCTCCAACCGCGGAATTACTTGGTCATCCCCGATTGTTCGCGGCTTCAGCTCCTATGGGATGCCTCTTGAAATGGATCGCTCTCATCCGGATACCCTCATTTTCGGGCCGGAGGATGGGTACTTGTATATTTCCAGGGACTTCGGGGCGTCATGGGATACGCTCAGCCATCCGGGTTTCAATAGCCCATGCGACCTTCAGATTGTCCGCGATAGTTCGGAGATTCTCTGGGTTGGCGATAGCGGGCCTTCACGTATTTCGCGCTCGACAAATGGCGGGATGAGCTGGACTCTTATGCTTGATGGTGGATCATCGGAAATACCCACCATCGCCAACAGTAATATGCTGAACAACCAGGGTTTCGCAACGATGTGGGGCTCCGGTGGTTTGCAGAAGACGACAAACTACGGTGCCACGTGGACTGCGACTGCTTCGACCGGGTCCACCTGGGGTGTGGATATTGCCAAGGATGATCCGAACGTTGTCATGTTCGGTGTGTATGGTGGCGGGCTTTCCTATCTTTCGACCAATGCTGGAGGTTCCTTTACCTCTACTTCTCTTAGCGGGTCGAACTATGCAATCATGGCGTATGACCGCGCGACATTCTTTGCGCAGCAGAGTGGTGGTGTTTTCAAAATGAGCATTACGTACACTGTTCCGACGAGCAATACGCAAATCCTCAATGTTGTTTCACCCAACGGTAATGAGCAATGGGTGTTCGGGACAACAAGGCAAGTACGTTGGTCGTCGAGTAACGTCAATGCTCTTAGAATAGAATACAGCCTCAATTCCGGGTCACCCTGGCAGACTGTTGCTGCAAGTGTGCCGGCATCGAGCGGTGTGTACAACTGGGCGATTCCCAATTCGCCGACGACAGAAGCACGTATTCGCATCGCCGATGCATCCGATACAACGCCTCTTGATACGAGCAACT
>CAZWIN010000154.1:0-6785 GCA_964633855.1 uncultured Chitinophagales bacterium | reverse complement strand
GGCGCGGGAGGTACAGTTCAACTCTATTCTTTCCTTCACCATTCAACGCAACAAGGCAAACGACCTGTTCTCCCCATCTTCCGGTTTTGTGCATACGGCAACGGTTGAGGAGTCGGGATTGTTGCCCTTACTTCTGAAAAAAGCTGAGCCCGATTTGCCGTTCACACAGTTCTATCGGCTTCTTCTTTCCGGAAGGTGGTATTATGATGCTTCGGGTACGAGGTATTCGATCCTCGGTTTCAAGTTGAAGGGTGGCTTTGAGGAAAAATACGGCGAGAGCCGATCAGATCCGGAGCGTGTCATACCGCAAACCCACAGGTTATATTCCGGCGGGGGAGGAAGCGTTCGTGGGTGGGAGTCGAGAAAGCTGACAGCGACCGGTGACCCCCGCGCGGAAGCAGGCGGAAATCTTCTTCTTGAAGGAAGTGTCGAATGGCGCCTGAACATCTTGCAGTCATCCAAAGATGGTTTTCTTGACAAATTCTGGACGGTGATGTTTCTTGACGCAGGTAATATCTGGGATGAAGTGAGCGACTTCCAGTTTCAGGATGTTGCAATTGCTACAGGGATGGGAATCCGCTACGATACATTCTTCGGGCCGTTCAGAATTGATTACGGTATTCGCGTCTTTGACCCGCGTCCCGATTATGGAAAGAAATGGATCTTCCAGAGGAAATTTGTAAGCGAAGTGTTGGGTGAAGGCGTATTGCACTTTGGTATTGGACATGCATTCTAAGAACAACAACGGAAAACCGACTAGCCCCCTCCCATGGCCGCGGGTCATAGGGCAGAGGCGTGTCAAGGAGGCTCTTCTTAGCGCGCTGCAGAACAACCGCCTTCCGCATGCCTATATTTTCTTCGGTAATGATGGCGTTGGGAAGGACGCTATGGCAATTGAACTTGCCCGTGTTTTGCACTGTGAGAAAGGCCAACCCGAGCCCTGTGGTATTTGTATTTCATGCCACAAACTGGATCAACTGCAACATCCGGATGTAAGGTTTATTGTAGCGCTTCCCGTCGGGAAAGGGGAAAAGAGTGATGATGGGCCGCTGGCAAAACTGAATCCCGAAGAGATTGACCTGGTCCGTGAACAGCTTCGCCTGAAAAGCGAAAACCCTTATTATCGTGTAATGATTCCGAAAGCCACGGTCATCAAAATCAACAGCATCAGGGAAGTGCGCCGCGAATCTTCCATGAGTACAAATTCTGGACGGCGGCGTGTGTTCATTATTTCGCATGCTGATATGATGGAGGATCCTGCTGCGAACACCATTCTCAAGACTCTCGAAGAGCCATCGGGCAACACGATGCTTATTCTCACAACCGCTCATCGTGATGCGCTTCTTCCCACTATTCTCTCGCGCTGTCAGGGAGTTCAGTTTGACCCGCTGACGGAGCAGGAAATATCCGCCGCGCTCATTGAACGCAACGGCGTTGAACCTAAAGAAGCATCGCTCGTTGCACGGCTTGCCAACGGGAGTTTCGGCCATGCCCAAGACCTGCTGCAGGAAGACCTCGCTAAACAAAGATTGAGTGTGCTGGCATTTGTCAGGAATGTGCTCGGTACAAATCTTACTTCGCTTACAGAACAGATAGAAGAACTTTCCAGCACGCGTGACAGGGATGTGGTGACGAGATTTCTCAATCTTCTACTCATGTGGTTCAGGGATGCGCTTGTGCTTTCGCAGGGAGGAGATGTTATCAACCTTGACCAACGTGAGGAGATCAAAAGGTTCACGACGAAGTTCCCCCATGCAAACCTCGTGCAGGTACTCTCCGATGTTGAGCGGGCTATTTTCCTTGTAGAGAGAAATGTGTACATTAAACTCATATTTCTGCAGCTTGCCGTGAAGCTACGCAAGAATATCCAGATTGCCACGGATGCCGGTGCAATGCACACTCAACGCACAATACAGTAAATGGAACCCAAGAGAATACTTGTCACAGCAGCCCTGCCCTACGCCAACGGCCCGATACACCTCGGCCATCTTGCCGGTGCGTATCTGCCTGCCGATATATACGTCCGCTACCAGCGTTTGAAGGGACGCAACGTCCTGTTCATCTGCGGCTCTGATGAGCATGGCGTTGCGATAACAATGACTGCGGACAAAGAGCACATCACTCCGCAGGCAGTTGTGGATCGCTACCACGCGATGAACAAGACGGCGTTCCTGGCGTTCGGCATGAGCTTCGACAATTATTCACGGACTTCGCTTCCACTTCATCATGAAACTGCACGTGAATTTCTGCTTGACTTCCACAATCGCGGTGTTCTCAAGGAAAAGGAAGACAAGCAGTTTTATGACCCCAAGGCCCAGATGTTCTTGCCGGACAGATACGTTGAAGGAACATGCCCGGTTTGCGCCAACCCGGATGCGCGCGGCGACCAATGCGAACGGTGTGGCACGTATCTCGACCCTCTTGAGCTGAAGAATCCACGAAGCAAGATAACGGGGGAGACGCCTGAAGTTCGGACAACCACACATCTCTATTTTCCCCTCGGCACGTATCAATCGCGGCTTGAGGAGTACGTACAGCAGAGCGACAAGCTGGATGGATGGAAAGAAAATGTACTGAATTACTGCCGCGGCTGGTTGAAGGAGCCGCTTCCCGATAGGGCTGTAACACGTGATCTTGATTGGGGAGTAAAGATTCCACTCGAAGGATACGAGCAGAAAGTGCTGTATGTCTGGTTTGATGCCGTCCTCGGATACATCTCTTCAACTAAGGAGTGGTCGCAGCAAACAGGCAAGCCTGACGAGTGGAAGAAATACTGGCAGGACGAGCGGACAAAGTACGTTGCGTTCATTGGGAAGGATAACGTGGTCTTCCATTGTATTGTGTTCCCTGCAATGCTGATGGCATGGAATGACCATCACGTGCCGGCGTATGTTCTGCCGATGAATGTCCCGGCAAATGAATTTCTGAACTTTGAAGGACAGAAGTTTTCCAAGAGCCGGAGCTGGGGCATAGACGTGCAGGATTTCCTTGCCAAATATCCTGCAGACCCGCTAAGGTACTATCTTGCCGTGACGATGCCGGAGAACCGTGACTCTGATTTTTACTGGAAGGATTTTCAGGCAAAGAATAACAACGAGCTGGCTGACATTCTCGGAAATTTCGTCAATCGGACGCTGACGTTTGCGCATCGCACATTCGGTGGGACAGTTCCAGAGCGTGGGCAGCTGAATGACCTGGATAAAAGCATCATTGATGTTTTGAGGAAAACCCCGGTGACTGCGGGCGAACATTTTGAGCAATACCGTTTCCGGGATGGATTGTTGGAGGTAATGAACCTTGCCCGTGCGGCTAACAAATATTTTAATGACAGCGAGCCCTGGGCTACTGCTAAGAGTGACCAGGAACGGTGTGGTACCACAATCAACATCAGCCTGCAGGTCGCGCGTGCGCTTGCGATATTGCTTTCGCCCGTCATACCTTCAGGTAGTGAGAAAATCTGGAAGATGTTGAGCCTTGAAGGCGAAGCTGCGAAGCATGCATGGGACTTTGCAAGTGAATTGATGCTTCACCCCGGACACAAACTCGGCAATGCCGAGATTCTTTTTTCCAAAATTGAGGATGATGTGATTACATCAGAGCTGAAAACCCTTGAAGCAGGGCAACCTGCCGCTCAAGTAGAGACAACCGGCAAAGCTGCCATTACAATAGATGACTTCAAGAAACTGGACCTCCGTGTTGCAAAAGTGTTGCAATGTGAGAATGTCCCAAAGTCCGATAAACTGCTCAAGCTACAGGTGGAAGTCGGTATGGAGAAACGACAGATTCTCGCCGGTATTGCAAAGCATTACAAGCCCGAGGAGCTTGTCGGCAAAAGCGTGGTTGTTGTGTTCAACCTTCAGCCGGCAAAACTCATGGGGCATGAATCGCAGGGTATGGTGCTTGCCGCATCCAATGATGACGGCAGGCTTGTCTTTGTTACTCCTTCAGGTGAAATCTCCAGTGGAAGTGTGGTGAGGTAAATAGCGAGGTCTCTTGCTGCTAGGTCAGATAAATGTCGCAAAGGGTTCTACCAAGCCTTTCGTTAGGTTATAACAATATCACATTTTGCCATGCATCCGGGCGCAGTAGTCACTCTGAGACGTTACCAGCCAGAAGCCGGATGGTACTGCTCAAATTTGAAACAAATATTGTTGCGAGCCCCGCTAACTGCCGGATAAACTCAGCGAAGCTCCTGCCCGTCAACACTGATGCGCGTACGGGGCAGGCGGGCAATCCCCGAATTTGAGAATTGAGGCTGTTTCGTGTGCCTATAGCAGACTCACAGGGACTGGGCTACGGACATACTTTAGCACCACCATCATTTTTGACCGTTGACTTTTTCGCTTTCCTTTGGTAACATTCTTCCGAGGAATATGAGGATTCCTCAAAAGGCATGTGTTCTCCGTTCTTTCGTTCTCCGTTCTTTCGTTCTCCGTTCTTTCGTTCTCCGTTCTTTCGTTCTCCCAATCTATGAACAAGGAGGTATGTGAATGAGAGCGTTCCGGTTCTTCTACCTACTATTACTTCTTTTGCTTCTTTCCGGTGAATTGTTTGCCCAGGATACTACTTGCGGGATTATTTGGGATGAACCGATATTACTCTCGGATACAAACTACAACGCCCACTCACCGAGAATTGCCATCTCTGGGAATGAAACTGTACATGCTACCTGGGAAGGAGCGACTGAACGTCTGCCATATTCGCGAAGTACAAACGGAGGAATCAACTTTATTCGTAGTGACATCCTCACCGATACCGTACAAACATTATACTCTGTGTGGAATCAAGTCGTTGCTGAAAGTAATCGCGTGTATATTTTTTTTGCGGAGCCTATGCCTGGAAGCAAAGCATTACGCATGAAAAAGAGCACTGATGCTGGGGCCACTTGGCTTCCAATCTTTGATGCTACCGACACGGTTGGTGAGATACGATCCACAGCTATTGTTGGTGATACTCTTTCAATAATCCATTCGCGCAGAGGAGTGAAGTATGTCCTACGCTCCACTGATGGCGGCCAAACCTGGGCCCGGACAAATGAGGGGCTCAACTACTTCGCCCGCGCCGCACTTTCTCCTGGCGGGATACTCCATTTAGTGCAAATGGGATCGGACGAAACAGAGTATCGCCGCTCACACGATCTTGGCGATACATGGGTGCAGCAGACCCTACTCTCACCACCCGACGGCTTACAGTCATCAGACCCGATAATCGCAGCAGGTACAATGCCGGGGGATTCAACCATTATTGCGGCGTGGCGCGATGCAAAGTACGGATGCATTGGCTGGGTTGGGTGTAGCGTCATAGGAAGATCAGCAGTTAGTGGGATAGACTCTACAACGTGGGCCTCTGAACAGGTTCTTACAAGCATCCCGCGAGGTTATGAGCCCTCTTTGAGTATACACAACCTGCGCATTGCAGCCGGCTGGCCGATGGACCAGAACATCGGTCAATCTGATCCTCCGTTTGCGGAAGTACGAGTGTCACATGATACTTCGTGGTGTTCCGTCTTTGATCCCACGAGCGGCCTCGCCACTCGCAAAGTGATTGCCGTTTCGGTAGCGCTTTCCTCAAAGGGTGTGCATGTTGTTTGGGAAGCCAGCCAGGCCCCTGACCCCAGCACGTTCCGGATTTTCTATCGCCGGGGGAGATTTACGACAACAAGCGCCGCAGAAGAGCCTCAAGGGATCCCTTTGGCACCACTCCTCTCACAGAATTACCCGAACCCGTTCAATCCGAGCACAAACATAATTTATAGAGTCGGGAGTCCCGCCTCGTCGGGCAGGCGAGAGTCTGTTAGCCTAAGGGTGTATGATATACTCGGTCGTGAAGTGGCGATACTTGTCAACGAAAAGAAAGATGTTGGTGAGCACATAATTGAGTGGAACGCCGAAGGAATGCCGAGCGGAGTGTACTACTACCGTCTCATTGCAGGAGGCAAAGTTGAAACGAAAAAAGCAGTCCTGATCAGATGATTCAGGGTGGCCCATGCAAGGAAGGAGAAATAGAGTATAGTCACCTTAAAGGAACGCGGATGCCCGCCGATGTTGGCAAACAATCCAACGGGCAACCCGCGCCCAGTGCGCTTGAAGCCGGCTTGCGACCGGTTTCTCTCGCACCTCCAATGTAACAATCACGTTTCCAAATCACAATGGAGGTTGATATGAAACATTTTGTGTTGTTCGCAATTGTCGTCTACATGATATTCGCTACCATGGCTTTTGCGCAAACATGGACCTCGCTGAACGGTCCCCGGGTTGCAAGCAATGTGCGGGACGTCAGCGCGACCACCAGCGGGGCAACGGTATTTTGCTCCGATAACAACTACGTTCTTAAATCCTTGAACAGTGGAAGTGGATGGACGGTCACACCTCAGCCGTATGAAGCCCCTTTCCTTGTACTTGTAAAGCCGAACGATGGCAACATCTTGCATGCAGCGAAGGAAGGGTTTCTTGTCCAAAGCACGAATGGCGGCACCTCGTGGTCGAACAGGATTGAGGAAGAAACTCTCATCCCCCTTTGCCTAGCTGCAGCAGTCAATGACAACACAGTCATGCTGCTTGGGAGAACGTATGTCAGCGGCAACAACGCGATCTGGCGCAGCGGTAACAGCGGTGCGACTTGGGGCAAAATCACACAATTCACCCCAGCCACAAATATCCACGATTTTGCTGCGTACCCCAATAACACAGATAATAATGGTGAGAGGGCAGGGATTATCTGGGCCTGCGGCAGTGCACCTGATGGTGTTCCGGAGGGATCAAGTTACTCATCAGAGGCAAGCGAAT
>CAZWIN010000153.1:0-6786 GCA_964633855.1 uncultured Chitinophagales bacterium | reverse complement strand
GTTCGATTTTCCCGTTGATCTCCGCCACCATCCCTCCGATGCCGATAAAGTTGGGCACACCACCGTATGCCGGCTGTTGTGTGTAGCCCGTCGACAGCAAACGTCCGAATACCGAGTATTCCTTTTTGGTCTCATCATTCACCCGCACAAACTCCACCTGCTTGCCGATGTATTTCTCCAGCAGCTTTGCCTGGTGAACAAGATCATACTGGTAGTTTTGTTCGAGTACCTTCACTGCAAGCGGATCCGTGAGGCTCAGGAAATGAAGCGATGTACCATCAATGGTTGACGGAATATCCGGAATGACCACCTTGCTCATTCCCCGCGCAAGGTCAAGCAGTCGCTCCTCACGAATCAGGGAGAGATTTTGGTTATAGATAGTCAGGTCAACCGATGTACGCCCGCCCGGTTCTGTTGTCTGCCGGGATTGAGCATTCCCCTGCCGGACAATACCCAAAAGGATAATTACAGCTACTGCGACAAAATGCTTCATTTTGGCCTCCTGTTGATTGAATTCACTGGTGCTTCTTTGTACCTTCTGCCATTCACCTTGTGTATGTTAATGACATTAACCTATAGAAAGGTAAATGGCAGCGCAATTCTTTTTTCTTAATTCCGAGGCAGGACTTCTTGAACAGATCAGGGAGGGCAAGGATGAGGCGCTGGCATCGCTGTATAATTCAAACAGGAAGGCCATTACGGCATTTGTCACCCGTAACAGCGGAACTTCCGATGACGCGGAGGATATGCTCCAGGAAGCCCTTGTGGTATTGTGGGAACGGGTACGAAGAGGAAAGTTTGAGCCATCGGCAAAGTTGAGCACATTTATCTTTGCCACGGTACGGAATATGTGGATGAGGAAGCTTGCGCGCATGAGGAGGGAAACGCCATCGGAGATTGACCCCGAGCGGTATGTTGATGATGCCTTCTCTCCACTTGAAGAATTGATGGAGAGCGAAACCACAACGGGAGTGCAGCACGCACTCAGCCGGTTGGGCGAACCATGCAGGAAGTTGCTGTTGCTGTTCTATTGGGAAGAGTTGCCTTTTGAAGCAATCGCAAAGGAACTCCGCTTCGCAAACGCCGATACGGTAAAATCCAAGAAGTACCAATGCAAAAAGGCGCTTGAGAAGTTGTTGAGAGGAAGTTAAAGAAACGTATGTCTGAACATTGGGTACATAGCGAAGAGCTTCTCGCCGATTACGTTCTCGGGCGTGTTAGCGCAGAACAGCGCCTGAGCCTAGAGTCGCATCTTCGTGAATGTGTATCCTGCCGCGAAGCGGTTGCAAACGAAATGGCCCTTGCCGCGGCGGCAACGCGCATTGGCAGACACGAGCTCAAAGCCCGACTGCAAAAAAACGTTTTGCGTCAACCGGAATATATAATTCCCTGGCCCCGCATTCTCAGTGCAGCCGCCGTGGTTGTCATTCTTGTGGGTGTAGGTGTATACAACAACTGGTTCATGTCACAGTCACCAAGTGAAGCAGTAATACGGGAAACTCCTGCCCTGACAAAGCAGGTGGAGTCACCGCAACACACACCGGAAGCCAAGCAATCGACAGATATTCAGGACGCAGCACCCAAACAAAAGACGGCTGCTCCGCCCGCTTTGAAAAAAGAACCCCCTTCACCTGCATATGCAGCCGCGCCATCATCAGGGGAGGACAAGGAAAATTCACAGGAATTCGCTGCCGAAATTGCCGTTCAGACGGGTGCCCGCAAAGAAATGAATGCACCTCAGGGTGATATGCAGTCAGAAGGATTTGCCAATGAGTCTGCCCATAACTCTGTTTGGATAAACGGAACCATCCTCGCCAGTGATGACAGGAAAGATCAACGGCAGTTTGAAGAGATGGATTCATATCGGGCAAAGACTCATGAGGAAAGGGCCACAGACCGTGCTGAAGGAGTACGCCGGAACTTGCTCCGTTCACGCCCAACACAAATCAGCCAGCAGCCGTTTGCCTCCCTTTCATCACAACAGCAACTTCAACAGTCTGTGGCAACAGGCTCTCTGCTGGCACAGATGCAACGGGTTGGCGGAATACTCCAGATTACCCTCTACCCCGAGCGGCCGTTTTCTGATGAAATGCTGAGCCGGGCAAGAGTCACATACATCGAACGCGATTCCATCATACTCTCTGTTGATGGCCTGCAAGCTGGTTACAGGATTCCGGAAGCTCTTCTTGAGCCCCCAATCCAGCAAAGGGCAAAATAAGAGCTGCTCCTGAGTTCTGTATGATTCTGCAGTAATCCAGCTCCCCTGAAACCCAATTACTACCAACCTCATCTTCCGCAGCCAAAAATTAGCTAACTCTTTACACCGCATAGCCTTCAAGAATTCACCTCTAATAGTTGTTTCTAAGAAACGGGCTTTGTATATTCATGCCAACAAAAGTATGACGGTCTATCCGACAACCGAAGGAGAACTGCATTGAAAGCTATTTGGCCCGCATTAGTCAGATTTCTCGAGCGCTATTCAATTATCGTGGCTGCCGTTCTTATTTATGGCTACTATCTTCTCACCTCGATTGACCTTCTGCAGCAGCCCAACAGCCACAAATCGTTTCTCGACTATATCCTCCAATTCGACTCTGTCATCCTCATGTGGGTGATCGCTGTTGTTGTCATTCAGCTTCAAAAGTACCGGAAGGAGAAAAAGGAGGAGGAAGAATATCGCCGCAGAATTGAACAAGAGTTTGAACATCAGAAGCTTCATCTTCAGGTGATAGACGAGATCACGACTCTGCTTCAGGATAATGTGAACAATCCGCTGGCAATCATTTCGATTACCACCCACACCATTCGCAGGAGGTTTGAGGCCGACGAAGAGATTCTTGGCTGGCTCGACAGGATTGATTCTTCAATGCAGCGCATCCACACCACGATCAACGATATCAAAGCATATCAAACGCAGAAGGTTATTGAGGGAGCGGGAGCGATTAAGAAGCCGTCAGAAATCCGGGAGGCAAAAGCTGCTGCAGCGCGGGGCTAATGTCCACCCCCTTTTATCATTTTAGCGGAATGAAATATCCACGGCAGAAGCACATCCAAGGATTCCTCAACACCTGAAGGTGAACCCGGCAGGTTGATAATCACTGTCTTACCCCTCACCCCTGCAACACCTCTCGAGAGCATCGAGAATCGCGTCCTCTCTTGCCCATAAGCACGCAACACTTCACTTACTCCCGGCAGTTCTTTTTCAAGTAACTTTGACGTAATTTCAGGTGTAACATCCCGCAGCCCGATCCCTGTTCCACCCGTTGTAAAGACTAAATCAACCATAACATCGTTACACAGCTTGAGCAATTCCGCCTCAATTGTTGCAGCATCATCAGGAATGATTTTGTATTCGAGGACCGCAAGCCCGAGCTCTTCCAATCTCTGCTTGATCGTCCGGCCCGAAATGTCCGTCCGTGCTCCTGCTGACCCGCTGTCCGAGACAACAAGCACACCAGCACGCAGCGAACCGCCGCTCTCTTTGAAGTCCGATTTACCCCCCTTTTTCGCCAGCAAGCTGACATCATCGATCTTCATTGTATCGTCAATCGGCTTCAGCATATCGTACAGTGTCAATGCAGCTGCGTTTGCGGCTGCCAGCGCTTCCATCTCTACTCCGGTTTTCCACACAGCTTTGACCAACGTAACAATCTCAAAGGCGCTTTCCTTGGGCTCAATATTCACCTCAACAAAATCCAGCGGAACCTGATGGCAATACGGAATCAGCATTGAGGTATTCTTTGCCGCCTGTATGCCCGCAATCTTCGCCACGCCAACCGGGTCCGACTTGGGCACATTGCCGCTCTTCACCGCAAGAACAGTTTCAGGCAGACAGCGAAGCGTTGCAGTTGCTCCGGCAATTCTCAGCGTATTCGGTTTCCGTGAAACGTCGCGCATTTCCGTTTATTCCCCGTCAATTAATTCAATGTCAACCGTGTCTCCTGCATTCACTTGCTGCATATTCTCGGGGACGACAATCAGGCAATTCGCCTTTACCATCGAACTCATCACCCCGGAACTCTGGCTGCCGGTAATTTTCACTGTGAGCCGGCCTTCTTCTTCACTGTACACTCCTCGTAGAAAGTGTCGCTTCCCGTCGTTCTTAGAAAAGCTCTGCCGGGTAATCGCTTTGAGATGGATTCCCTGATGCGGATTTGCACCGGACATCTTGCGCAATGCTGGCAGTACGAACTGAAGAAACGTAATGCTTGTCGAAACCGGGTTGCCCGGCAGCCCAAACACAAGCGTACGCTTTCTTCTTCCGAAAAGAAGCGGTTTGCCCGGTTTGATGTTGACCCCATGAAACAACACCTCCACCCCAACTTCGGAAAGCGCCTCCGCGGCGTAATCATACTTTCCGACCGAAACACCGCCTGTCAACAAAAGAAGATTGCAGGCAAGGGCTTCTTCAATTGCCTTGCGAAGGCGCTTGCGCTTGTCAGGGACAATTCCAAGAATTTTCGGAACTCCTCCTGCGGCCTGAACATATCCAGCAAGGGCATACGAAGAGCTATTCCGTATTTCTCCGCGGCCGGCCTTTTCACTGATATCAACAAGTTCATCCCCGGTTGCAAGAATGTTGACTTTTGGTTGACGAAACACTTTCGGCTTTGCCATCCCCAACGCGGCAAGCACTCCCATATGAGGAGGCGTTATTCGTGTTCCAGAAGTAATAACCCTCTCGCGTGCTTTCATATCTTCACCTGCGCGCCTAATATACTCCCCCACTTTCACAGGCGCATTGATCCGGATACTGTTTTCACCCGAAGAATCCACCCGTTCTAGTGGAATAACAGCATCCGCCCCCCTGGGGACAAGCCCGCCAGTCATTATCCGAACTGCTTTACCCGTGCCGAGATTCCCGTTGAAAACATTCCCTGCACTTGATTCGCCGATAATATCAAGCGACACAGAAGAAGCCGCAGTTGCGGCTGAAGTGTCTGTCGAACGGACGGCATAGCCATCCATCGAGCTGTTATCGTATGCCGGGATATTTTCTTCTGCGACAACATCATCAGCCAGCACCAAGCCCAGTGTGTCTACCAGATTTCTTCGTTTGGTATCGAGCAGTGGCGTTGCATTAAGAACAATTTCGAGGGCTTCAGTAAAGCTTATCATGATTATTATTGCGTGAATTCCGGCGGGGGCCCGGTGAGAAGAAAACAAGTACAGAGCACCTGGCTAAGATACCCCGTGACCTGCTGAAAAGCAAATTGCATCCACCAGGTTTACAATTCCACATTCTGTTTGTATCTTATCCTTGACCAGACTGGATTATATGCGCGAACGTATTGCATTCGTTGTTCTCTTCCCCATGCTCTGCATGCTCGGGGCATGCCGTGAAAACCTTCCGCTGGAGGAGATAGCCCCCATTCAGCTGGGAAACTCACTTATGTTTGTTGATGTCGGCACACTCCGATCCCCGCGGGGTATTGCTGTTGATCCATCAGGAGATGTATGGGTCGCGGATACATACGGCAACAGGATTCTCCGTTACGCACCAAATGGTACGCCGGTCGGCGCCATCAACGGTGTGTCCATTCCGACTTCGATGGGATTGGACCGGGGAACAAACAGTATCCTCGCCATCACAAACGGAAGAAGGCTTGTCAGAATCAACACCTCGACAGAACAGGTGACGGAAATCGTGACCCTTTCCGATTCAACCATAAACTCGACAAGTATATTCGAAGTTACCTCTCGTACCTTTTTTGAGGACCGTCCAATCACCCTTGATGCTGTCGGTGACGTGGATGGAACCCGTAACGGCGACATCTATGTAAACATCCTTGCCAATACAATGGAGAATTATCTGGTCAGAGTTACGTCCAGTGGAGCAACAGCCGTGGCATTTTCACAACTGCAGCCTCTTGATTCGCTCCGCAATGGGGCGCGCTTTGTTGCAGCCGCAGGTTTTAGCTCAGTGTACACAGCTTTTCTTGTTCCGATTCCGAATGTGCCATCATTCGGGGTATTGCAGCCATACTTTTTTGTTCCAGGGAGTATTTCCTCAAGCCATGCGTTGGATGTGCCGGAATTATCCGGCAGACCAACCGGTGCCTGCAACGATGGAGCAGGCAGGCTCTATCTGGCAGACCCCGCTTCAGGCACACTCCTGGTGATTTCAACCTCAACTGGAACAGCAATTGAGGTCCTCGAAATGCCTCAAATTGCAGGTATGCCGGAACCCATCCCCTGGGATGTAGCCGCCTCATCCGATGGCATGGTGTACATTGCAGTAATCAATCGAACCGACCCCAACCGTCAATTGGGCGCTGTTTTGAGATATTCGAGGTCTGCTCAATAATCTGCATTAAAGCCTATTCTCTATCTGTTTGCCCTCCAATTGCAGTATCCCGCCCTCAAAGACATCTTGCTTCTTCCAATTGAACTTCATACTATTCTTCCAGAGTACTTTTCCATTCCCGCATCTGTTCTTCCTCAAATCAGCTTTCAGCACAACAACAAGCTACCATTCAATCTTTAAGGAATTCAATCATGTATAGAGAAAGCGTTATGCAATCAAATGAAACCAGTTTCTTCGGGGATGTTACCCGCAATTTTGACAAAGCCGCGGCACACCTTGACCTGCCGAAGGGGCTTCTGGAGCAGATTAAGGCGTGTAACAGTGTCTATCATTTTCAGTTTCCGGTAAAGAAAGAAAACGGCTACGAAGTGGTCTCCGCCTGGCGTGTTGAACACAGCCAGCACAAACTCCCCACCAAAGGAGGCATTCGCTACAGTGAAGACGTGAATGAAGATGAAGTGATGGCTCTCGCGGCGTTA
>CAZWIN010000152.1:0-6913 GCA_964633855.1 uncultured Chitinophagales bacterium | reverse complement strand
TCTCGCATTACAAGATTCTTGAGAAACTCGGTGAAGGAGGCATGGGTATTGTCTACAAGGCCCAGGACACCAAACTCGACCGCATCGTTGCGCTCAAGTTCCTCCCTTCTCATCTCTCCACATCAGAGCAGGACAAAGCCCGCTTCATTCAAGAAGCAAAAGCGGCATCTGCGATCAATCATCCGAACATCTGCACGATTTATTCGGTCGATGAACATGAAGGGCAGTTGTTTATTGCAATGGAATTTGTGGATGGACAAACCCTGCGCGAGAGAATGAAGCCACCCGTAGGGGCGATCCATGAGTCTCCCCTACCGTTGAAGCAAGCAATTGACATCGGCACCCAGATCGCCGATGGCCTGGCTGCTGCACATGAGAAAGGCATCATCCACAGGGATATCAAACCCGAGAACATCATGGTGCGCAAGGACGGCATCGTGCAGATCATGGATTTCGGACTGGCAAAACTCCAAGGAATCTCGCGGCTGACAAAAGAAGGAAGCACGGTAGGAACTGCAGGGTATATGTCCCCCGAACAAGTGCAAGGTCAGGAGGCAGATCATCGGTCGGATACCTTCTCGCTTGGCGTATTACTGTACGAGATGATCACCGGGCAACTCCCGTTCAAAGGTGTTCATGAGACTGCTATGGCATACGAAATTGTGAACGTGGATTCTCCGCCCATGTCCTCGGTCAACCCGGAGATCCCGCCGGAACTCGATGCAATTGTCCTTGAATGCCTTGAGAAGGATCCGAAAGAACGAACACAAGCTGCAAGTCAGGTCTCGCTCGATCTGAAACGTTACAGACGGGAATCCAGCCGTCAGCGCGCCAGCAGAATTATGCCTGCGAAGCCCGTGGTTTCTTCCCGCGCCGCGGTGGGCAGTCAGAGTCCAACAGGGATGATATCTCCCGAGTCGTCAAACATGAAACCACTCTGGCTTGCGGGAGCCGTGGTAGTTGGCATTGCAATTGGATGGTTGCTGTTTCTTCTATTGGGTAACAGTGGAGTTGAGAACAAAACACGGCGCGTCAACCTTTCGGCCACCACTGCGGCAGGCCAGAAGATATACAGTTCAGATATACCCGGCGTCGCAGTTTCTCCGGATGGACAGTTCGTTGCCTATTCTCTTACCGAATCCGGATCATCCCGGATCTTCCTCCGCGGGCTGAACAATTTCCAGTCAACCCCCATAAAGGGGACTGAAAACGGGACTGCCCCTTTCTTCTCGCCCGACGGGCGATGGATCGCGTTTGTCGCCGACGGCAAAATCAAGAAAGTCCCCGTTTCCGGTGGATCGGTGGAAATGATTTGTGAAGCTCCCGGATTTCGCGGCGCTTCCTGGGGACCAGATAACAGAATCATCTTCAGTCCGGAGTTTGCTTCTTCATTGATGTCGGTTTCTGCCGGAGGTGGAAATGTTCAGGTATTTTCCAGACTCGATTCAGCGGGTAAGGAACGAACCCACCGATGGCCTTTCATTCTCCCGGACGGCAAATGGGTTCTGTACACTATCGGCGATCCCGACAATCCGAACTCTTACGCGGACGCACTGCTCGCGATTCAGTCAACCGAAACAGGCGAGCGACATATACTCGACGTCCGCGGAGAAATGGCGCAGTATGTCGAGCCGGGGTATCTCATCGTCGCCAGAAGTGGGGCGTTGCTTGCCGCACCTTTCAGTCTGAAGGACTTTCGCGTAACCCAACCATTGTCCACTGTCATCACCGATGTTTCAGGTGATCCAGGAAGCGGCGTGTGCTATTTTTCGACTTCAACAAACGGGCACCTTGTGTTTCTGCCGGGGTACCTGAATCAGGACTTCGAACTGGTATCGGTGACACGTGAAGGTCAAATGACGACGCTTCCCCTGCAGCCCCAGCCGTATAACACTCCCCGTGTATCGCCGGATGGATCGAAACTTGCGGTTACCATCGGGTTGGTGGCAGGAAATGATACCGATATCTGGATATATGACTTGCAGACTACAGCATTCAACCGGCTTACATTCGAGAAGAGAATGTTCAGTGGTATCTGGAGTCGGGACGGGAAATCACTCTACTACGCATCGGGGATGGCGGGGAAAGAAGGATTGATGGTAAAACCCGCTGACGGAAGTTCAAATGGCACGATCGTGTTGCCCAGCTCAGGACCGGAGTTTCCTATCTCCATTTCGCCCGATGGCGGGAAGATAATCATAAATACCATAACGTTGGAAGGAGATATTCACGTCCTCGATCTCAAGAAGGACAAAAACGTATCTCCCTTGATATCCTCACCCGCATCCGAATATGGGGGACACATTTCACCTGATGGCCAATACATCACATACATCTCCAACGAATCCGGAAAATTTGAAGTCTACGTCCGGACATATCCGGACATGAAGGGAAAATGGCAGATCTCCAAGAGTGGCGGGGTCCTCCCACTTTGGTCTCCGGATGGAAAAGAAATATTCTATGTGAACACCATCGGGAGAATGATGGTGGTTCCGCTTCGGCGTCAACCAACATTCCTGCCGGGCGCTCCCAGGGAGTTGTTTGATGCCTCACAAATGTACTTTCCCAATAACCCCATTGCCAACTGGGACATGACCCCGGACGGGAAGAATTTTATTTTTGTCCGAAGTACAAATGTCAACGCCAATGTTACAGCGTTCAATGTTGTTCTCAATTGGACAGACGACCTCACACGTCAACTAGCGAAGTAGCTGTCGTTGTCATGAGCCACAATTCGTCATCAGCGCCCTCATCATCAGTAAGTAAATGAAACTGACCAAAAGACTGGAAACAGAAATCCTGAAAGTGTACAACGCCTATTGGAGTGGGTATCTCAAAGGCGATGTAAAGAGCATGTCTTCGCTACTTGTTGATGACTACACACAGGTTGGCAGCGCAGAGACCGAGGTATTTGACACGAAGAAGGCCGCGGTCAAGTTCCTGCACGACACCATTGATCAGGTTGCCGGTAAGCTGGAAATGCGGAACAGGATTACCACAATGGAAGCACTGGGCAGTCTCATCCTCGTTCACGAGTTTTGCGACGTGTATGTACTGACGGACAGAGAGTGGATTTTCTATGCCAAGTTCAGAGCCTCAACCTTGATGCAGCAAAAGAACAATTCCTGGAAGATCGTTCATCAACATTCGTCTTTCCCCGACGCCAGGGCTGGAGATGGTGATAACATTGCTACGGAACAAATCGCTGCAGAGAATCAGCAACTTCGAGAGGCGGTAAAACGTCGCACTGTTGAACTCCAGCAAAAAAACCGGGAACTGGAAATCGAAACAGCTTTGGAAAAAGTCCGCGCCATAGCCATGGGTATGAAAGAACCTGCCGATATGCTGGATGTGTGTAAGACCATGTCGCTGCAATTGCAATCATTGGGTGTGAAGGAAATTCGCAATGTGCAAACGGCCATCTTTTACGAGGGCCGGGGCACGTATATGAATTATGAATATTATGCCAAACATAAGAAAACCATCATCACAGAGACCACTTATACCAACAATAAAGTACACAAGGCCTTTGCCACAAAAATGCTCAAAGGGAAGGGTGAGACTTTTATTACGCATATCAAAGGAAGGAAAGTAAAAGACTGGCTTGCGTATCAGAAAACCACAAATGTGTTCATCGACCGGTTCCTGGAAAAAGCCGGCTCACTCAATTACTACTGGCATTCGTTGGGGCCTGTGGCGCTTGGCATTTCCACGTATGCACCACTGAGTAAAGGGGATCTGGTTCTATTTAACCGTTTTCTAAATGTATTTGAACTGGCCTATACACGATATTTGGATATTGAACAGGCGCTTGCACAGTCAAGGGAAGCCCGGATTGAAGCGGCCCTCGAACGTGTGCGGAGCAGAACCATGGCAATGCACCAGAGCCGGGAACTGAACGAAGCTGCAGAATTACTCTACCAGGAACTTTCAAAACTCGGCATTGAGAAGCTTACCTGCGGATATTCTTTGCTGGATGAAAAAACAGGTATCGGCACATGTTACATGGCCAATCCTGATGGTAGTTTTGTCTGGGAGCCATTTCGCCTTGATCATACCGGCAGCCCGGGGTTTCTTTCCATGTTTCAAAGTTGGAAGCAAAAGGAGCTCTTTCATTTGCTCGAACTTTCCGGGCAGTCGAATGTAGGTCATAACAAATATCTGGCAGAGCATGCAGATAACTTTCCCATGACTGCAGAACAGTTGCTTGATATTCTCCCTCCTGTAACCTTCTCCAACACGTTTAACTTCCGTTATGGCTATCTGCTTGTGGTCAGCCTTTCACCCTTTACAAAAGACCAGACAGATCTCATGAAACGGTTTGCCAAAGTGTTCGAACAAACCTATACCCGTTTCCTTGATCTGCAACAAGCAGAAGCACAGGCAAGAGAAGCAAAGATTGAAGCGGCATTGGAGCGTGTCCGGGCAAGTGCGATGGCAATGCACACATCCGGTGAGATTGAGAATGTCGTGCACATCCTGCGCGAGCAGATGGGGTTGCTCGGACAACCGGAGTTGGAAACTTCGGTCATAAGCCTGCTTGAAGAAAATTCAGATCGTCTCCTTTCCTGGTATGCCTTCCGGCCCCCTGCACTGTCATCAGGGAAGATCGTCACGGGGAGGATGTCATTTCTTTGGCAAGAAAGCGCACTGACCAGAGAAATGATGCAGGCATACCGTTCCGGACACAAGGAATACATCATCGAAGCAGACGCCGAAAAAGCAATCGAACTGCAGAGGGTTCTTGTACGGGCCGAAGCTGGACTTGCTCCGTACGTCGACCAACGTGTTTCGGGCCGGGTGTGGCATTTTCTTACCTATTTCTCCGGCGGAACGTTGCTGATGGTTTCTCACCAGCCCCCTTCGGAGGAAGCCAAATCGCTGCAACGACGTGCCGCGGCGGTGTTTGATCTGGCGTATCGTCGCTACCGTGACTTGAAGAATGCAGAAGCGCAGGCGCGGGAAGCACAGATCGAAGCGGCCTTGGAAAAAGTCCGCTCACACTCTCTAGCCATGCATACAAGTGATGCATTGAACGAGGTGGTCACTGTTCTTTTCGACAAGCTCCTGGAATTGAAAATTCCTGTCACAGCGGCAGGCATACACATAGACATTGCCGGTTCAAGAGACCTGGACGTCTACGTGTGCGGACAAAATGAAAATGGTGCGGCTATTAATAATTACCGGCTTCCTTACTTCAAGCATCGCATCTGGGATGATATAACCAATGCCCGTGACAAGCGCTATGATGTCGTTGTTGGTAATTATTCAAAGGAAGAGAAGAATTCATTCTATCAATATGTATTTGAACATGCTGCATTAAAGGATTTGCGCGATGACATAAAGAGTCTGATCTTAAACAGTCCCGCATATTCTATTGCGATGTTCCCGGTGAAGAACTCAATGATTGCTATTAATGACTTTGAGGGGAAAGCCTTATCTGAAAATGAAACAGATATTATTAAGAGGTTTGCACGAGTATTTGAACAGGCATACATCCGTTTTCTTGATTTACAAAAAGCCGAAGCGCAGGCCCGCGAAGCGCTGATTGAAGCGGCATTGGACCGAACGCGTACCCAGAGTATGCTCATGAAACACTCCAGTGAGCTGATTAATATTTCGAAGACCTTTCACGAACAGTTGCTTCATTTGGGAATCGATTCCGAATTTTCCTTTGTCTGGTTGCCGGATGAAACCAAGCAGGCACATATGTTTTGGGCTACTTGGGCAAGCGCAAACAAGGGAATTGCTCAATACCACAGCAAAGCGATTAACTATCCATTGGACAAAACAGAACCGGGCACGGCAGCTTGCTATGCAGATTGGGAGAGCGGACAGCCTGTACATGAAACGTATGTCCCGCCCGATCGAATCGTTTCATTCTTTGCCACATGGGAGGAGTTACTGCGGGGAGCGGAGCAATTGAAACCTGAACTGTTTCCGGATGGAATATACTATACCGAAGCATACATGCAATACGGCTGTTTCGGCGTTGACACAAGACGTCGGCTCACTCCGGAAGAAAAGGAAATCATCCGCAGATTCTCTGTTGAATTTGAAAGAACCTATACACGTTTCCTTGATTTGCAGAAAGCAGAAGCGCAGGCACGGGAGGCGCAGATAGAAGCTGCATTGGAAAGAGTTCGAAGCAGAACGATGGGAATGCAAAAGAGCGATGAGCTGAAGGATGTCATCCAGATCGTCTTTGATCAATTTGTTCAGCTGAACATCCATACCGAACATGCCGGGTTTATCATGGATTACAAGACAAGGGATGATTTCCATGGCTGGATCGCTGACCGGTTCGGAACCCCTTCTCAAATAACTCTCCCCTACTTTGATGCCATCTATTACAACCGCTTTAATGAAGCAAAGGAAAAGGGACTGGATTTCTTTGCCTTAACTCTCTCCTTTGAGGAGAAGAACAGGTTTTACCATGATCTCTTCCACCATATACCCGTATTCCCGGAGGAGTCAAAGAAAATCATCCTGGACGCACCGGCTTTCACAATCTCCACCGTTTTGTTGGAGAATGTGGCTCTGTATATAGAGAACTTTGGTGGCATTCCTTATTCGGAGGAAGAGAATGGCACGCTGATGCGGTTTGGAAAAGTGTTTCAGCAAACCTATACCCGCTTTCTCGATCTCCAAAAAGCAGAAGCACAGGCAAGAGAGGCACAGATTGAAACGGCATTGGAAAAGGTCCGGTCCAGGACAATGGGCATGCAGCATAGCAATGAACTTGGCGATGTGGCAGCGGTCTTATTTGAGCAAATGAATCAACTTGTTTCCAATCTGTGGACCTGCGGATTTGTATTGTGTGAAAAGGACCGGCAAGAAGACGAATGGTGGTTGAGTATGGAAAGCGGTTTTACCCGCGGATTTCTCTTGCCTAACGTGGGCGACTACACTC
>CAZWIN010000151.1:5878-6942 GCA_964633855.1 uncultured Chitinophagales bacterium | reverse complement strand
AAGCGTGCCTGTCTCACTCACTTTCACCCAATACCCTGCGAAAGGCAGTAATGTGTCTGCGCTACTGTATCCAGTATTATACCCAAAAAAATCAGTGAGAACAATACCGGAAGGGATACTTACAACAGAATCCGCCGCAAAAGGCTCGCTCAATGGTCCGATCAGGTTCCAACCCGCTTCCACCTGAATCGTATCCGTACGCCTGATATCACCTTCCATATCAACGCTTGAAGCTGAATCATACTTCAACCAATACCCGGCATTGTTCTCAAGAATATTTTGCTGCACGTAACCTGTTGTAGGGACAAAGGCAAAAGCATGGGAAAGAGCCTCCGGGAAGACAGCCTCCTTGCTGAAGTCACTCACAACAAGAGGAACAGAAAGCAGATTCCATCCTGCCACCACCTGATACTGGCGATTGACGGCAAATGTCGTCGTAAACTTCCATGTGGATGACCAGGCACTCTCCCCTGAAACATTCTCTGAACGAACGCGCCAGTAATAGGCATTGCCGACTTCGAGTGAGTCCGTTGGCCTGGATGTACCTGTCACACTGGAGTCGTTGAAAATAACCGATGAAAACATGCTGTCGGTAGCCAACTGAACCGTGTAGGATTGGGCAGCTGCGGCCGGATTCCATTGCAGCACTACGATAACGGCAAGACTGCTTGCATTATCAAGCGGCTGTGCCAGTACCGGCACGGCAGGTGGCGCAATGATTGTGGTAAACGAATTACTCGCTGTAAATGTGCTCCACCCGCCGGCATTTTTTGCGCGCACCCTCCCAAAATAACGCGTAAGATGGGTCAACGAGCCTGCCTGCCGGGCCGTATCCGTTACGGTCGAATCATTAAGCACAAGCAACGTAAACAACGAGTCTGTTGCCATTTGAAGATGGTAGAGTGCAGCTGTCGGGGACGGATTCCACACCAGATCGAGATTCACGGGTTCATCCGCGGAAAGATCGGCAGGCAGAAGAAGTACCGGCGTGGGGGGTGGAGCAATAACCGTTGTAAACAGGTTTGCCGCCGAAAAGGCACCGCTTCCCGAAGCGCTTTTCGCAC
>CAZWIN010000151.1:0-5868 GCA_964633855.1 uncultured Chitinophagales bacterium | reverse complement strand
AACCTTGAATTGCCGGTGAGCGTCGAATCATCGAGAACAAGGGATGAGAAAAGAGAATCGGTTGCAACCTGCAGCCGGTACGATGATGCACAGGTAACACTGCTCCAGCTAACATTCAGTGACAAAGGCTGGTCAAACGCTCCATTGACAGGGGCAACCAGCGGAGGTATGCCGGGAACTGATTGATTGTACTGGAAACTGAACGTATCCTGGCTTGCAGTGTTGTTAAATTCATCCTTCACCGACACTGACCACTGATACGTCTGTCCGTGCTGGAATCCCGTAAGACTTGATAATGTGTACGAAGTATCAGCAACCTCTGTATTCAAATCGACTCCGGGGCCTGTTACCCACAATACATACTTGTGAGGATCCTTGGCAGGGTTTGCGGTTTGTGTCCATTTGAAATTGACAGAATCCGGACATAGTATAGTAGAGGAGTTGGAAGGCTGTACCAGTGTTACCGGGACACGCGGGGACAGGTCGGAAAACCTGAATACCCACAATCCGTTTTCTATATCCCCGGCAATAATTTTCCCCGACGGGAAATATGGATACACGCCCCAAATCCCATGGTAGCCACTTGTGAATGGAGAAGTATCATATCCGCCAGCATTGGTGGGGACCGAAGGATCTGCAAGGTTGACAACTCGAACCCCTGCCGTGTACCAGGCAACGTATGCGTAGTCACCCCGAATCGTAATATTATGGACGATCTGTCCCGGGAACGGCGCAAAGTTTGTCGTGGCAGTAGATGGAATTGTCGGAAGATTGCCAATATTCCAGAATTTCAAATCCTTGCTTGGATGGGTAACCTCGTCTGTTGTGATCACGTACTGCCTGTCTTTTGTTACCCAGGCATTATGTGTACCGGAGCTTGTGTACGTGATTTTTCCTATTGTTGTCACACTTGACTTATTCCTGGCATCGGCGATCCATAACCCTCCGCCCGAATATACTGCTGACCCGTAAATCGTGTCGCGCAGGACGTAGATATCGTGGAGGTATTGTGGCTGGTACTGACCAGCATAGGCTGGGGTTTCCGGATCCGTTCGAAGGTCAAAAATCACAGTCCCGCCCGGAGACCAATTTGCGCAGCCATTCAGGTAGAGAAACCCATCCGAAATGGTAATGCTGTGGGAAAGGAGTATGTTTTTCGTCCCGCTTGTATAGTTGAATGATTTTACAAGCCATGCTGTATCGGGAAGCTGGGAGAGATTAATAATCTGCACCCCGCCGCCTGCTTCAGTTACAACGTACGCATAGTGGCTGTACGTTTTCATCTCGCGCCAAATACTGTTCGGGCCGGGAATAAATGCAACTTCGTGCACATTATTTGTGTCAGTAATATCAATGATTGACGTTCCGCCAGGCGTGGTGGTGCCGAGGATGGCATATTCCCTTCCATCGGGAGCCGTATATCCCCAGATGGCCGAATAGTCTCCGGCGGGACGCAGATCCAAATGCCTTAACGTGTCTAAATGTGTGGCCTGTCCGAAAGCCAGGGATGACATGCTGAAGAGAATTGCAACCATTTGCATTTTGAATCTACGATTCATAAAACGCACTATCCTTCCCGGCAGAAAAGAAATGAATTTCATCGTGGCCTTACTCCTTTGTTTCGTTCCGCACATTCTGTTGCGGAACGGTTTTCACTGTTTGACGATTGGGCGAAGCAGGTACAGGTGGAGCGGAAAAAACAATTTGTCCGTTGAAGGATGCTTTCACCCAATAGGCCTTGGCGGGTTTTAGCGTATCGGCAACAGCGTACACAGCGCTGTATTCATAGAAAGGGGAAGCCAGAATTCCGGGCGGAACCTGAATTACTGCGCCTGTATCAATGGCTGTGGAAATCGGCCCCACCATATTCCACCCCGAAACTACGGAAACCGTATCACCCTGAATAACATTGCCTGTTACATTCAACGACTCTGCCGCGGCAAACTTCAACCAGTACCCTGTTCCATTCACAAGCGTATCCTGCGAAACATAGCCCGTCGTCGGTGAAAAAGTAAAAGCGGAAGAGATCGCACCGGGATAGACCGATCCCGCGTAGGTATTGTTGACGGAAAGCGGAAGCGAAAGCATGTTCCAGCCCGAGATCACCGGATACTGCCGTGTCACCATCGTTGTTGTCGTGAACTCCCACGTATCAGACCATGGTCCGGTACCAACAGTATTTCTTGCATTTACTCTCCAGAAATGCGTTGTGGCAACGGAAAGACCGGAAAGCTGACAGGAAGTATCAATCAATGTCGAGTCGTCAAAAAGAATCGTTCCAAAGAGTGAATCAGTGGATACCTGAAGTTGATATGAATCCGTTCCTGATGTTGTTGCCCACGTAAGTACAGGAGAAACCGGTTCATCCTGAACGCCATCAAGTGGGGAGACAAGAACCGGAGCAGATGGTGCAACAGGAACATACGTGGTAAACTCCCATGCATCAGACCACGGGCTTGTTCCTGCAGTATTTCTCGCGTTCACTCTCCAATGGTACAGTGTGGAGGTTGCCAGCCCTGAAACCGGATGTGAAGCCCCCGTGAGGGTTGAATCATCCAGAACCAACACAGTGAACAGTGAATCGGCGGCAAGCTGAAGCTCATAACTTGAAGCACCTGCCGATGCAGACCACGAAAGGGTCAGTGACGTGGGTTGGTTTGTCGCTGTATCAACCGGGCTCACTAATGCCGGCGCAGAGGGAGGAAGGGGCGATTCCGTAGTGAAACTCCACACCGGTGTGTAACTCCCCCATCCGCCGAGATTCTTCACCTGTACGCGCCAGAAATATTGCACACCCAGTGACAGCGAATTGGCCTGATAAGAAATTGCCGTGGTGGAATCCACAATAACAGGTGATCCAAAAGCAGAGTCATCATCAACCTCCACACGATATTTGGCTGCACCCGTCATACATGCCCAGTTGAGGGTGACAGGAAGGGACAGGTTCAGGCTGCCATTCGCGGGAGAGCTTAACGTGGTGCCGACAGTGGGTGGAAGCGACCCGGAAAATCTGTAGATTCTTCCGGTCGAAGAGATGTGAGAGAGGTATAACTCTCCCAGTTCATCAACGCCAAAAGATGAAACACTGTACGGGCTCGCAATCAGAAGCGAATCGCTTGAGATTGAACCGCCCCCATTATATTGAAAATTCCAGATGTTGCCGCTCCCGTAATCGCCGTAGATATAGCGCCCGTACAATTCAGGGCGCCGGTAGCCACGATAGACATACCCGCCCGTTACGGCAATACCAAAACTGTGGCTGTATTCTTTTACAGGAAATGTCAGTCCCGTGGTGCTGCATCCTGAAGAGGGGCTGTAACAATGCGCTCCCTCCATGACCTTCCATCCGTAATTCTTCCCTATTTCAATGAGGTCAATCTCCTCCCACGCACCCTGCCCGACATCTCCCCACCAAATTTGGCCTGTCAAAGCATCACAACTTCCTCTCCATGGATTACGCATACCCCACGCAAAAATTTCATCTCTTCCTGCAATGCCCACCAACGGATTGCCCGGCGGGATTTTGTAGCCGGCAACTGTATCAATATCAATTCTAAGAATTTTCCCCAACAGGCTGTCAAGGTTTTGCGCCCGATTGCCCGGGTCTCCGGCGCTTCCGCCGTCACCCATGCCGATATACAGGTAGCCGTCGTTGCCGAACAGCATCATACCTCCGTTATGATTGCTGAACGGCTGATAGATCTGCAGCAGTATGTGCTCACTCAATGAATCCGCCTTGTTCGGATTTCCCGGCATGACAGAGTAGCGAGCAACAACAGTCCGGGATGGGCTGCTCGCCGTGTAGTTCACATAGAAGTACCCGTTATTTTTGTAATTGGGGTGGAAGGCAAGGCCCAGAAGGCCGCGTTCATCACCAAGGCTGCCGCCAAAATTCACCTTGCTGGTGATGTTGAGAAAATTTGTTACTTGTCCGGTCGTGGCGGTGGAATCATTGGGAAACACCTTGATGATTCCTCCCTGCTGAACAACAAACATCCTGTTGGTGCAATCGCCGGCATTTGCTATAAAAATCGGATAAGAAAATGTGAGATTGGGATACGCATTGACAAGCGTCTGACTCTCTGCATACTGCATTATGAACAATGTGAAAAAAAGAATGCGCCAAACATACCTCATCAGGGGATTTCCTATCCTGTGTATCAGTGGTAGAACGTTTTGAACCTAATCCTTCTTGAGCCCATTGTGTGTCCTTGCATCTTCGCTGTTTGTTTTTCCTGATGGTACAGGTGCAGCAGATGGAACCGATCCTGCCCCCAGAATCAACTGTCCTGCTGATGCGGACTTCACCCAGTATGCCTTTGCCGGCTCAAGAGTATCAGCAGTGGCATACGCGCCGTTGTATCCATAGAATGGTGACTGCAAAATCCCCGACGGAACTTCGATAATGGAGCTTGTCGGCAACGGCGATGAAAGCGAACCGATCATATTCCACCCCGGGCCGACACTGATCGTATCGCCATACCGCACTTGTCCCACCGCGAACAGATGTTCGTCAGCCCCGAACTTCAACCAGTAGCCGATTCCGTTGTCGAGAGTGTCTTCTGCTGTGTAGCCGGAGATGCTGTACGCAAATGCGTTAGAAACAGCACTCGGGTATAAAACCTCCTTGCTGTTGTCATTCATGAGAAGCGGAACTGAAAGCATATTCCATCCTTCATCCACAATACTCTCAAGCGTGGTGATACCCGTTGTGGTGAAATACCAGATCGCTGTCCACGCTGTAGGCCCGTCATTCGTCAACGCACTGACCCGCCAATAAAATGTTGTCAAGAGCGGCAGAGACAACGGCTTGCTGGTACCGGTCAGCGTTGAATCATCAATAATGGGCGACGTAAAACTCGAATCCTGAGAAACCTGCAAGTAATACGCGTAAGAGGCAGGCACTGCGTTCCATCGAAGCGTGTCTGCCAATGGGCGATCAGTGGAAGCATTCGGCGGCGAGAAAGGCTCAGGTATTGCGTACACTCCGTCACCCGAGAGTGGTACCGCATATGTTCCCGATGGCGCGTTGTTGGCGATCAACAGCGTATCAACAGAGTTTCCTGATCCCGATGGCGCATATGTCACCGAAAGCGTATCCGAGCCTCCCGAAGGAATGCTCAATGACGTTCTTCCCGGCGTGAAATCCGGATTGTTCGTGGTAACACTGCTCACCACCAAAGTTGCCGTTCCTGTGTTATAGATTCTGATGGTATCCTGCTTGGTCAATCCGACAGTTACATTTCCATACGCAAGCGAAGCCGGAGTGGAGGAAATGGCTGCGGCAGAGATAGTGAATACTGCATTGCTGCTATCCTGCGGGTTTGCGTCCCCCGCATCACTAATGCGTATTTTGCATTGTGTAGAAGGCGCGTTGGGGATTGTCCACGCATACGAAAGTGCCGATGCCGGAGTACTCCCAACAATCGTCTGCCATGCCCCTGCAGCGGAAGTTTTGTATTCGATTTTCACATTGGAGAAATTACTGGATGTCCAAGTGATGTTATGGATGGAATTGTACGCCCAGTTTTCTCCCCCATTGGGCGAGGTAACGGCGACTGCCTGAGTGTTGCTCGTAGGGACGGTGTACGTAATCACATACTTCCATATACCATTCCCGGCCTGGTGAACAAGAAGCGTTGCGCGGTCATAACAGAGTAAGCCGGAGTTTGAACCTGAAAGGGCCTTGGCATAAAAATTAGAACCGGCATTTGTAGAGAGATAGGATATCCCTCCACCATAGAGCCCATAAAGAACGACATTCGGATCATCCTTGGCAATATCCGCACCCCAGGTAGAGCCGGACGTTGTCAACGATGACCAGGTCAACCCCATATCTGATGTTTTCCTGAATCCGCCGCCACCCCA
>CAZWIN010000150.1:1046-6986 GCA_964633855.1 uncultured Chitinophagales bacterium | reverse complement strand
CGTCACTCAGGTGAAAACAAAGGACAGGGATGGCTACGAAGCCGTGCAGCTTGGCTTTGATGAAATGAGAGAACGACTTGTAAACAAGCCGTTGCGAGGGCATTTTGCTAAGGCGAATGTCAAGGCGTCGCGTTTTGTCCGTGAGTTTCGCGGTAATGGAGTCTCGGATATTCAACCGGGACAGCAAATCAAAGTTGATACCGTGTTTACGAAAGGTGATGTTGTCTCTGTTATCGGGACGTCCAAGGGGCGCGGATTTCAGGGTGTTGTGAAGCGCCATCACTTTGGCGGCGGCTTCCGAACACATGGTCAGAGCGACCGTGAACGCGCACCTGGCTCTGTCGGTTCTTCTTCTTATCCGTCTCGTGTGTTTAAAGGAATGAGAATGGCTGGACGTATGGGGGGAGAGCGGGTAACGGTGAGAAACCTCAAGGTTGTTGGAATTATTGCCGACTCTAATCTCCTGCTGTTGAAGGGCTCGATCCCCGGTTCGATTAACGGCCTCGTTGAGATCCACAAGAATAAGAAGTAATAACGGAAGAGCGTGTGATGCAACTTGAAGTGTATAAAACAGATGGTTCGAAGAGTGGCCAGAAGGTCACCCTCTCCGATGATGTGTTTGGGATCGAACCCAGCGAGCACTCGATCTATCGTGCAGTGCGTGTGTATCTCGATAACCAGCGTCAGGGTACTTCTGATGTGAAAACCCGCGAAGAGGTCAGCGGTGGCGGTAAGAAGCCGTTCAAACAAAAAGGTACGGGTGTTGCGCGTCAGGGTTCTTCACGATCTCCTGTAATGACCGGTGGTGGTTCGATTTTCGGGCCTGAGCCCCGTGACTATACAAGCAAGCTTCCTGCAAAGATGAAGCGGTTGGCGAGAAAGTCGGCGCTCTCATATAAAGCGAAGGAAAGTCAGATTAAGATTGTGGAGGACTTTACTTTCGGCGCACCGAAAACCAAAGAACTTTTTGTTATTCTCAAGGCTTTGGAACTCCAGGGAACAAAGACATTGCTGTTAACACCGAAGAACGACGTCAATGTGGCACGTTCGGGTCGTAATATCCCCGGTGTTAATGTGTTGGAAGCTGAAAAGGCATCAACGTATGATTTGGTGAATAATAAAGTCCTCTTGATTCAGAAGAGTGCGGTTGAAGTATTGCAAAACATGTTTAAGAATTAGTGTTTGCCAGAGGGTATCATGTTTGAAATCTTAAAGCGACCGATTGTGACAGAAAAAATGACAGTGATGCAGGAAAAGGGTCACTATGCATTTGAGGTGGAGAAGGGTGCAAACAAGATCGAGATCGCTCGCGCAGTGGAAAAGAAATTCAGTGTTACGGTGCTTGGCGTCCGTACAGTGAATTGCAAAGGGAAAACGAAATCGCAGTTGACACGCCGCGGACGTTTTTCCGGCCGGACATCTTCATGGAAGAAAGCAATCGTCAGGTTGAAGGAAGGCGAAAAAATCGAATTTTTCCAGAACGTGTAATTTCTCTGGCAAAAGGAAATCGGGATCATTATGGCAATTCGTAAACTGAAACCAGTCACCGCCGGCACACGATGGATGTCCGTTGCGGGATTTGATGAGATCACCAAGGATCGCCCGGAGAAATCGCTCATTGAGCCGCTCCGCAAAACCGGCGGACGCAATAATACGGGCCGTGTTACATCCCGTCATCGTGGCGGCGGACATAAGCGTGCGTATCGCATCATTGATTTCAAACGCAACAAAGATGGTATGGATGCCAAAGTCGTTGCAATTGAATATGATCCGAATCGGTCTTCACGTATTGCTCTCCTCCAATTTACCGACGGGGAACGCAGGTATATAATTGCCACTGAAGGAGTGAAAGTCGGCATGGTGCTTCGTTCCGGGCCCGATGCGGAAATCAAAACGGGTAACTGTATGCCGTTGGCAAATATTCCGGCGGGTACGTTCGTGCATAATATTGAGCTTAGGCCCGGAAAAGGCGCGCAGCTGGCACGGAGCGCAGGTGCCGCAGTACAGTTAATGGCGAAGGAAGGGCGCTTTGCCCAGTTGAAGTTGCCTTCAGGCGAGATTCGCAATGTTGTGGTGGAATGTCGTGCCACAATCGGGTCAACGAGTAATTCGGAACATGAAAATATCAGCATAGGTAAAGCCGGACGTTCGCGTTGGCTTGGTATTCGTCCGCAATCGCGCGGTGTTGTCCAGAACCCAGTCGATCACCCACATGGTGGTGGAGAAGGAAAATCCCCGCAGGGAAATCCCCATCCGGTATCCCCGTGGGGTTGGCATACGAAGGGTTTGAAAACGCGTTGGAGGAAAAAACCTTCAAGCAAATATATTGTCAAGCGTAGAAAGTAAGGAAGAAAGAGCATGAGTCGTTCGCTCAAAAAGGGTCCGTTTGTGAGTGTCAGGTTGCAGGAACAGGTGCAGGCGCTCAACAAATCAAACCAGAAGAAAGTTGTCAAGACCTGGTCGCGTGCATCAACGATAACACCGGAATTTGTAGGCCACACGTTCGCGGTGCATAATGGGAATAAGTTCATCCCAGTGTACATTCACGAGGGAATGGTGGGTCACAAATTGGGTGAGTTTTCTCCGACAAGAATTTTCAAAGGTCACCCCGGTATCAAGAAGGAAGAAACCACTTCCGCAGGTTAAGCAATTTCAGGCAGTCAGGAACAGTAAGACATGGAAGCAAGAGCAATTAATAGATACATAGGAACTTCGCCGCGCAAAATGCGCCTGGTTGTTGACTTGATTCGGGGAAAGTCCGTGGATGAAGCGCTTCACATTCTCCATTTTTCGCCGAAGCATGCCTCCAAGGTGGCCGAAAAAGTTCTGCGGTCTGCAATTTCCAATTTACAGAACAAGGATGATGCAGGGCGTTTGGAACCCTCGGATATTCTCGTGAAGGAAGCATTTGTTGATGGCGGAATGGTGATGAAGCGTATCAGTCCTGCGCCAATGGGACGAGCGTTCAGGATTCGCAAACGCTCTAACCACGTCACGATAATTGTTGCCCCAAAAGAGAACATCAAGAAGTCAATCGACAAGAAACCGGCAGCTTCCAAAGCCGAGCCGAAAGCCCCGAAGGCAGAGGCAAAAACATCAAAGAAAAAGACGGCTGATGCCGCAGCGTAACGCAAAGGTTTTTTAGTTAGGAGGAGTATTTGGGACAGAAGACACATCCGGTAGGTTTCCGTCTTGGAGTTATTCGCTCGTGGGACTCCAATTGGTATGACGAAAAATCGTTCTCCGGAAAGCTCACCGAGGATATGACGATTCGTAATTATGTCCGTAATCGTTTGAAGAAGGCGGGCATTTCCCGTGTGCAAATTGAACGGACTCCCAAGCGGGCTGTAATTACAATCAACACCTCCCGTCCCGGTATTGTGATCGGCCGCAGTGGCAAGGAAATTACACAGCTTGAAGAAGAACTGAAAAAAATTACCAACAAAGAAGTCAAAATTCTTATCAACGAAATCAAGCGTCCCGAGTTGGATGCGAATCTTGTCGCTGAAAACATTGCCCAGCAGTTGGAAGGAAGGATAGCATTCCGCCGTGCAATGAAGAACGGCATCACGGCTGCAATGCGTATGGGTGCCGAAGGTGTGCGTGTCATGGCGTCTGGTCGTCTCGGTGGGGCCGAAATGGCTCGTCGTGAGCAATACAAAGAGGGCCGGATTCCCCTTCACACGCTGCGTGCAGATATTGATTATGCCACTGCCACTGCGCGAACGGTCTATGGTGCAATTGGCGTAAAGGTTTGGATTTGCAAAGGCGAAGTTCTCGGCGCGCCGCAGGCGCAATGCGCTCCTTCGCGTCGCGGACAGTAATCCTGGAGTAATGCAGTATGTTAATGCCGAAGAGGGTAAAATTCAGAAAAGCTCAGCGTGGCCGTATGCGTGGAAAGGCGACACGGGGTTCCGGTATTTCGTTTGGTGATTTTGGGCTGAAAGCCCTTGAGCCGGGTTGGATCACACAGCGTCAGATTGAAGCAGCACGTGTTGCGTTGACCCGCATGATGAAGCGTGAAGGAAAGGTATGGATCCGGATTTTCCCGGACAAGCCAGTGACAAAAAAGCCGGCAGAAACCCGTATGGGAAAAGGTAAGGGCGCCCCAGAATACTGGGTGGCAGTTGTAAAGCCGGGCAGGATCATGTTTGAAGTTGGCGGTACCACTAAAGCAGTTGCTGTTGAAGCGCTGGAATTGGCTTCACACAAGTTGCCGATCAAGACAAAAATCAGTGTGCGTCCGGATTACGAGACGTCCACTGTACAATAATTTTTCTTCGGATACGATGGGTGCATGACAATGAAACCAGAAGAAATACGACAACTGTCAGTTGAGGAATTGAAAAAGCGCATTGTTGATGAGGAGCAGAATCTTGCCCACCTCCGGTTCCAGCTTGCAACAAGCCAGTTGGAAAGCCCGATCAAAGTGAGGACCGTCCGCAGGGAAATTGCCCGGATGAAAACAGTGCTACGCAATCATCAGTTGGCCGCTCCATCTCAAGGAAAGCAAGGATAGGGATTCATGAGTACGCAAGAACAGACTTCCGCCGGAAATGTACGGGCCCGTCGCAAGGTTCGTATAGGGAAAGTGATTAGTAACAAGATGCATAAGAGTATTGTGGTGAGCCTTGAAAGGCGTGTTCCCCACCCGATCTATAAAAAATATTTCAAGCGGACGTCAACGCTCATGGCTCATGATGAAAAACGCGAGGCGGGCATTGGTGATACGGTGAAAGTGATGGAGACAAGGCCGTTGAGCAAACTCAAACGCTGGAGACTCGTTGAAGTTGTTGAACGAGCCAAGTAAGAAGCTGAACGCGAAAGAGGCAGTCTTATGATACAAGAAGAAACAAATTTAATGGTGGCCGATAACTCCGGTGCAAAGAAGGTGCGTTGCATCCGTGTTCTCGGCGGTTCCGATCGTCGTTATGCCGGGCTTGGAGATCTTATTGTCGTTGCCGTGAAGGCGGCAATTCCGGGTGCCGCGGTAAAAAAAGGCGATGTTGCCAAGGCTGTGATTGTCAGGACAAAGAAAGAGTACCGTCGCAAGGATGGCTCGTATATCCGTTTTGATGAAAATGCCGCGGTGCTCATTAATGATCAGGGTGAACCCCGTGGAAGCCGTATTTTTGGCCCGGTGGCTCGTGAGCTTCGCGAAAAACAATACATGAAAATTGTGTCACTGGCACCGGAAGTGCTATAAGGAACAGGTATGAAGATTCGCAAGAACGATACGGTAATGGTCATCGCTGGGAACGCTCGTGGAAAATCCGGAAAAGTCTTGAAGGTATTCCCCGATCAACATCGCGTCATTGTTGAAGGGGTGAATATCATCAAACGTCATACCCGCGCGAACCAGCGCAATCCCCAGGGGGGCATTGTGCAAAAAGAGGGATCAATTCATGTTTCCAACGTGATGCTCGTTGATCCGAAGACGAATGAGACCACCCGGGTGGGAATGAAGGTGGTGAAGGATGAAACGACGGGAAAGAAGCGCCGGATGCGCGTTGCCAAATCCACCGGCGAAATGTTTTAGAGTTATTTCACAATTATTCGGCAGAGTAATACGATGAGCGAAGAGAAATCAAAAAAAGAAAAGACGGGCGGCGACAAGGGTGCAAAGCCCAAGGCAGCACAGGCTCCCGACAAGCCGGCCAAAAGTTCCGGCCCACAGGAGCGTGTTCCCGTCAGGATGATGGAGATGTATAAGAAGGAAGTCATCCCTGCAATGATGAAGCGCTTCAGCTATAAGAGTATCATGCAGGTCCCGCACCTTGAGAAGATCTGTATCAATATCGGCGTGGGCCAGGCAACACAGGATGCAAAGCTCGTGGAAAGTGCTGCGCGTGAGCTTGAATCCATCGTTGGACAGAAGGTTGTTGTTACGCGCGCAAAGAAATCCATCTCAAATTTCAAGCTTCGCGAAAAGATGCCTAT
>CAZWIN010000150.1:0-1036 GCA_964633855.1 uncultured Chitinophagales bacterium | reverse complement strand
ACGCTTCGTAAGGCTCATATGTTTGAGTTTCTTGACCGTTTTATCTCAGTCGCCGTGCCCCGTATCCGTGACTTCCGCGGGCTCTCTGACAAATCCTTTGACGGGCGCGGAAATTATACTATCGGGATCAAGGAGCACACAGTGTTTCCGGAAATTGATGTTGACAAGATTGCACGAGTGATGGGCATGGATATTACCATTGTGACCACAGCGAATAGCGATCAGGAAGCGTACGAGTTGCTGAAGGCGTTGGGTATGCCTTTCGTGAAGCGTCAGGAAGTCCTCGAACCACAGAAAGCGTAATAAGGAGTACTCACTGAATGGCCAAGAAAAGTTCAATTGCACGTGAAGCCAAGCGACAGCGCCTGGTGAACAAATATGCAGCCTTGCGCAAAGAACTCAAAGCAAAGGGTGACTATGCAGCTTTGCAGAAGTTGCCAAGGAATGCAAACCCCACACGGTTGCACAACCGGTGCTCTTTAAGCGGCAGACCACGCGCGTACTTGAGGAAATTTGGACTTTCACGAATTGCCTTCCGTGAGCTTGCGCTTGAAGGGAAAATCCCCGGCGTAATCAAGGCAAGCTGGTAAAGAGATTGTAATTTAAGCATTTGAGGTAGGAGACCCGACAACATGACAATGACAGATCCCGTTTCAGATTATCTCACGAGAGTGCGTAATGCCATACGTGCAAAGCACAGGCGTGTAGATATTCCGGCGTCAAATCTCAAAAAGGACCTGTCACGGTTGCTGCTTGAGAATAAGTACATTGCCGGCTATACGGAATTAAAAGATACTCCGCAGGGCACGATCAGGGTACAGCTCAAGTATAATGATGGAAAGTCGGTTATCGACGGGCTGAAAAGAGTCAGCAGGCCCGGTCTCAGAAAATATGTTGATTCCGAATCAATACCGCGCGTGTTAGGCGGCTTGGGTATTGCCGTGCTTTCCACGTCAAATGGACTGATGACGGATAAGCAAGCTCGCCAGGCAAAAGTTGGTGGTGAATTGTTGTGTGAGATTTGGTAATACAGATT
>CAZWIN010000149.1:0-6992 GCA_964633855.1 uncultured Chitinophagales bacterium | reverse complement strand
AGATGGGATACGCCTGACGGCATGATCACCATCGAACTCACCGGCAACCACCACCATCCGGCATACACATTCAGACAGTAGAATACTACCAATAGCAACAAGGCCAGTAACGGCAACCCCACCACCATGCCCCTGACACGCTCAAGCGCCCACCGCAAGACGGTCTGATTTGATAATCCGAAGTTGTGTTCAACGACATATCCGGAATAAAAGGAAAGGGGCAGGGTGAGGATGCTTTGAAGAATGCCGAGAATACCTGTAAAGACAATCAATGCCAGATAGGGATTGTCAACAACTGTTTCAGCGAATGATTGAATCGTGCGGGAATATCCGGAGAGTACAATGCCAACGGCAAAAAAGAAAGAAATCAGAGTGGAGAGGATGCCGAGAAAAAGCCTGGTGCGGTTGTAGCGTTTTGCTTTACGAGAGGTTGTGGTGAAAGGTTCCTGCCGAGGGGACTCCTTCCCCTGTTCCCCGGCAACAGCCGGCACAAAAGGTGCGGGAAGGCTCTCGGATGCCATGATACCGGTGACACCAAACGGTTTGTACTCTGTGGTTTGCTTACGTTAACGAAAATGATATTGAGAAGCAAGATAAGAGGTGGAACGGGAACGGTTGTGGCCTGTTAACCGCACAATACATCACCACCGAAATACAAACTTAATTGTCGTTACGTTTCAACCGGCGCAGGCGGATAAGTGAGGCGATAACAGAAATGGCGAGAACGCCACCCACGACAAGGAGTGATACAACAACAGGGACGTGGAAGATGTCATTGATGATCATTTTTAATCCGATGAAGATCAAGACAAGGGAGAGGCCGGTTTTCAGATAATAGAATGAGTTCATCACGCCGGCAAGTACGAAGTAGAGCGACCGCAGGCCAAGAATCGCAAAGATATTCGAGGTGAAAACAATGAAGGGGTCGCGTGTGACGGCAAAAACCGCAGGGATGGAATCAACGGCGAATACCACGTCGGTGGTTTCCACGGTGATCAGGACAAGGAACATCGTAGTGATATGGAGCCTTCCTGATTTCCGGATGAAGAATTTCGGCGAATCAAATCCGGTTGCCACCGGGAAAAATCTTTTCGCCAGTTTAATAAAAAAATTCTTTTCCGGATGGACTTCGGTATCCGCATGCCTCATCATCTTCCAGCCGCTGGCAATCAGAATGGCGCCGAAGATATATAATATCCACTCAAAGCGGGAAATGAGAATCGAGCCGGAGATGATAAATCCGAGCCGCATGATGATGGCGCCAAGTATTCCCCAGAAAAGAACCTTGTGCTGATATTGAGCAGGAACGCCAAAGTACGAGAAGATAACAATGAAGACAAAAATGTTATCCACCGAGAGAGCTTGTTCAATCAGGTAACCAGTGAAGAACTGGAGTGCTGCCTCCGATCCGCTTGTTGCGTGCGAATCCAGAAGGCCAGCGCTAAACCAGTGGTTCTCATACATGAAATACAGCAGCACGTTGAACGACAGAGCGAGCAACACCCACACAGCACACCAGCCAAGCGCCTCCCGTAAAGTCGGCGAGTGGGACTTCCTCTGGAAGACCCCAAGATCCACCGCCAGGAGTGTAAGGATCAGCGTGCCGAAGAGAAGAAACGGGATGAGCGCATTTTCAAGCATGGGTACCTGTCGAAGGATTTGTTGCATCCAGGCAATGAGTCAACCAGTGGGCCATATCATCGAGGCTTTCCTGGCTGATCTGGTGCCCGATGGGGTATTCGTTGTACGTCAACCGTGCATCAGAAGCGGCATATAATTCCTTTGTCCGCCTTCCGAATTGAACAGGAATCACCGGGTCAAGAGTTCCATGAGCCACAAAAGCGTCAAGATGCTCAAGCTTGTTCCAGAGAAAAGGAAGGAACGTTCCTTCCGGCACGTATCCGCTGTTGGCAAGAATACCGCGGAAGAGTTCGGGCCGGGCAAGGGCAAGAGCGTGCGACATTACCGTTCCCATGCTGAACCCGAGAAGAAACACATTTGCCTTATCCACCGGATAACCGTTCAAGGCGTCGTTGATGAATGTTGAGAGCTTCTCGTAACTGGAACGGAACATGGCCGGATCCGGCGAACCGACGCTGTCAAATTCATACCACATATACCCGCCTCCGTAAGAGAACGGATATGGAGCACGAACACTGATAATCATTAAACGGTTGTCGAGATATTCGGAGAGCCCGAGCAAGTCTTCCTCATCCGCGCCGCGTCCGTGCAGCAAAATAAGAGCGGGATGTTTTTCCGAGCCCGACTGCTTTGGCGGGAGAATGCGGTGAAACAGCGAGGAGGTGATTGGCTTCATCTTAGCGAGTAAGTACTTTTTTGAATGTAATGGGAAGGTGAATGTGAGTCAAGGATGATACGAAGGCGCGTCAAGAGCGCCTCCGTATCATCTGCTACGACCGGTGTTATCCCTTCTTTCTTTTATACTTCTCTTTGTATTTTTCGTAGAGCATGGTATGTCTGCTGGAAAGGTCAACCCGTCGTCCCTGGATATAGGCTTGCTCAATGTTGCAGATGACTTCCAGCGGGTCGCCATTGGTAATCATAAGTGTTGCATCCTTGCCGGCTTCCAGGGACCCGATGCGGTCTGCAACACCGAAAATTTGCGCCGGATACAGGGTAAGAGCCTTCAATGCTTCTTCCTTCGGCAGGCCGTATGCTGCAGCTCGTGCAGCCTGATACGGGAGGCTCCGTTCGTGAGCAGCTTCATCCTGACTGATAATGGCAAACCGGATACCTGCATCAAATAATTTTTTCGGCAAAACAAATGGCTCATCGTAAGGTTCAAACCTCCTTACCGGCATGCGGTGTGTGCCACCCGCAAGGACGGGGATATGTTTCCTTTTCAGAAGATCGGCCACCCTCCAGGCATCGTACCCGCCCGCAATAATCAGCCGGACGCCTTCCTTGTCAGCCCAGCCTACCGCTGCCTGGATTTGCTGCATGTCATATGCCCAAACCACAACAGGGACTTTTCCTTCAAGAACCGGGATCATTGCCTCCCATCGTGCATCAACATCGTGATAGGAGATCCCCTCCTTGCTTTCCGCCTTCTTGGCTGTCATGTACGCGCGTGCATCGGCAAACGCTTCGGAAAGCTCGTTGATATTTTTTTCCCGCGCCTTTTTTTGTTCCTCCTCCGATTGCTGTACGCGCGGCCCGCGGGCTATATTCATATCGGGCCAATTTACATAGAGAGCAGAGGGCGCCTTCAGAGTCATCTCTTCCCATGTCCAACCATCCATCATCATCACCGCACCTGTTCCGGAAATCACGCCACCCCTTGGTGCCGTGGCGACGGTTAATATTCCGTTTGCGCGCGTTACCGGAATGATTTCCGATTCAGGATGAAACGCCACTTCCGCGCGGACATTGGGATTGATTCTCCCCGCTTCCGAGTAGTCGTTGGATGCGCGGACAGCGCCAATTTCGGTAAGGCCTACGTACGTGTCAGGACTAATGAGGCCGGGATATACATGCTTGTCCGTTGCGTCAATAATTTCGGTTGCAGGGGGGAATGTTGCAACCTTGCCCAATGCCACAATTTTCCCGTGATCAAAAAGAACGGTTCCGCGTTCGATGACCGGCCCTGAAACAGGATGGATTGTTACATTGGTTATCGCAATGGGATGATCCTGCGGCTTTCCCGGGATCTGGTCGGAAGCAGGAGAAGAGTGCACGAGAAAAAAGAGAGCGGCAAATACAAAGAGAGTGGTTTTCATTGTTGTGTCTCCCCGAATGAGCTATCGGAATGCGGATGATCATATGTATCCCCCGATTTTCGTTCGGGTTTCGGGTTGTCTCCACCCGCACCCTTTTTGGCGTCGAGAGCTTTTTGAATAAGCGTTGCCCTTTGCTGTTCTACCTGCTTCCGCAATTCACGGTCTTCCTGAATATCGAAAAACCGCCTGCCATCAATCCATGTTTGTTCGCATATGGAGTATGTGGAAAGGGGATTGCCGCTCCACATGACAAAGTCGGCATCCTTGCCCGGCTCCAGCGAGCCGATGCGGTTGTCTATCTTTAGTTGCTTTGCGGGATTTATGGTGACGAATTTCAACGCCTCCTGCCCGGGCACACCGCCGTATTTTACAGCTTTGGCTGCCTCGAGGTTCATCCGCCGGGCCAGTTCATCACTGTCGGAGTTGAACGAAACAAGGACGCCTTGATCATGCATCAGTGCCCCATTGTATGGAATGGCGTCATACACCTCCAGTTTATACGCCCACCAATCGCTGAACGATGATCCGCCCGCGCCATGTTTCGCCATCACATCGGCAACCTTGTATCCTTCGAGGATATGCTGGAAGACGCGCACCCTGAACCCGAACTCTTCGGCGAGCCTCATGAGCATGAGGATTTCGTCCTGCCTGTACGAATGGCAATGAACAAAGCGTTTGCCGCGAAGAATTTCAAGGATTGTTTCGAGCTCGAGGTCGCGGCGCGGCGGTATTCCCGATTTATCCTTCTCATATTTTTGGATTGCTTTCTCGTAATCAAGGGCGGCTCTGAACTCGTCCCGCATGATTTGCTCGACGCCCATCCTTGTTTGCGGATAGCGGGTGGTGTAGCGGTCACCCCAGTTTGACTGTTTGACGTTTTCGCCGAGAGCAAACTTGATTGTCGGCGGGGCTGCTTCAAACTTCAACTCTTCGGGCAACATTCCCCATCGCAGCTTGATCACCTGCGCCTGCCCGCCAATGGGATTTGCGGAGCCGTGCAGCACTTGTGCACAAGTCAGCCCCCCCGCAAGTTGACGATAGATACTCATATCCTCC
Organism: uncultured Chitinophagales bacterium; assembly: GCA_964633855.1. Classification (GTDB taxonomy): domain Bacteria; phylum Bacteroidota; class Ignavibacteria; order UBA10030; family UBA6906; genus CAZWIN01. The sequence goes on along the minus strand of CAZWIN010000149.1, from coordinate 2,196 downwards.
GAATCTATGACATCACCGATGCGCACTTCCGCGCTGATCGCCTGTCCGGCTTCATTGACGCTGCCGCTAGCAGCGGTGTGCGAGTGAGCATCAATGAGGCCTGCGGTTAAATGCTTGCCGGCTCCATCAATAACAGTAGCGCCAGCCGGAATGGCGAGGCCGGATCCGACTTTGACAATCTTTCCTTTCTCAACAAGCATGTCACCATTCTCGATATTGCCTTCCGGTCCGGAGGTCCATATTGTCGCGCCTTTGATGAACACTGCTGCGGCCTGGTCAGGAACCTTTGCGCGTCCGTATTCGCCAAAAGGATATACCGGAGTAAACGATGCAGCCACCACAGGATTTGGTTTGGATGTATCCGGCTCGGCGGAAAAGGCTTCCGCTCGGGATGCCTGCCAGGTAAACGCTGTTCCATCTGGCCATTCGCCGGTTCCGGTCATGGTTTGTGCCTCAACGTTCGCCGTCATCCTGACGATACCAGTGTGCCCGACGGAATCCCCGGGAAACGAAAGCGACAATCGAAGCCCTGATAGCGCAACGGATTTCAGTTTTGTTTCTTTGTCTTTTGTTACTGTTCCCTGCAGGCCATCGAGTTCGCCTTTGATGCGAATTGTAAACTTCTCTCCTTGCAGAAGAGCATCCCATTTGCCCCGCGGATCAACCTCCGTGTGAGGCTTAACGTCATATTTTTTTCCGTCGACCCATGTTTCGCGGATTTTCGTTTTCTCAGCAAAGAGGTCCCCCTCGGTGACAAAAAAGTTGGCGATCTTTCCCTGTTCGAGAGAGCCAAGCTGTTTGTCAACACCGAAGAGTTTTGCGGGGACGGTTGTGAGTGCGGCAAGTGCAGCATCGGCGCTGAGTCCGCGTTCGACGGCCTTGCCGACCTGGGTAATAAAGCTGCCAGGGTCTTTCAGTGTTGCGCTTGTGAAGGCGAAAGAAATTCCGGCTTGCTGCAATCGTTTCGGATTTTCCGGCGCTTCATCCCAGTAGCGCAGTTGCCCAAGTGACACATTCAATGCTTCTTCGGGGGTTTGTACAACAGGCACTTCCGGGAAATTCACCGGCAGGATTACAGTCCGTTGTGTTCCCTTGATGGCATCAAGGCGTTTGTATTCGTTTCCGCTTCCGCGGACAATAAGCTCAAGGGAAAATTCGGTTGCTATCTTCTGAGCGCGCAGGAAGTTCAATTCATCACCGGCCTCAATAACTATGGGCATTGATTTTCGAACAACCGGTTCCAATGCTGCCAAAGCTTCGTCGGCAGCAGGGCGCTGCAGGGAAGAGTTGTTCCTGTAAGCTTCCCGGGCTTTCCGGTACCAGTCTGCGTCAAGAAGAGTCTGACGAATGAGGGCAATCACCCCCATGAGCGATTGTGGGTATCCATCTTCGGGCTGTGTCCGTTCGAACGTAATGTGTTGCGCGACGTTTGCCCTGATGATTTGCTCATTGGCTGTGCCATCTGCAAGATTGACGAGAGCGCTTGTGCCTTTGAATATTCCTTTTGTCGGAACGATAAGCGCGGAAGTGATACCCTGGTTACGCAGTGCTTCCGCTGCTTTCGGATCCGGTGTAAATAACTGATCAGCATTCTGTTGCGCCAGCACGGAATTGTTCCAGTGTTGAGCTCCGCGATCTTCATCCTTTTTTTGTTCCTGGCTACCAGAGCTGCCCTCGCCGCCGCGGGGCGGCTGCTTCGGAAGCCCGTACTCCGAGTAGGAGTCGATCAAGCCGGGGTAGATCGTCATTCCCTTGAGATCACGTACGCGCGCATCCGCGGGAATGGCGACATTTCCCACCGCCTCAATGATGCCGTTTCGAATGACAAGTATTCCTTTTTCCACTACTTTGCCCGGCGATTGTATTATGCGTGCATTGACCAATGCATGCACAGTGGGCGTGTGCCTGCGTATGCCTTCTTCTGGTGCGGTTTGAGCATGGAGAGGGATGTGTATCATTTGCAGTAGAAGGAATGCTGCAAGTGGAATGTTTATGAAGACAGAACGCCGGTTCATAACATGGCCTTTGGTTTATGAGAAACGCATTTGGTTCACATTCTTGAGAGAAATACCACGGAAGGTTGCGCTCAATCTACGGATTCGAGAGTGAGGATGCAAGCAATAAAAAAGGCGGGTTGCTTTGCGCAACACGCCTTTCGGCTACAGAAGATGCCGGTATTACTCAGCCCTCTTGAGT
>CAZWIN010000148.1:0-7004 GCA_964633855.1 uncultured Chitinophagales bacterium | reverse complement strand
TGGCGTATCAGGTCGGATTCTCCGTAGTGGACGTAATTCAGCACAAGTGTGTCCTGTAGCGTGACCGTAATCGGGCGGTTGCGTGCATCAAGGTCCGCGATCATTGTGCGGAGATACTGCTCCTGTTGTTCTTCTGTGAGAGAAGAGTCGAGCTTGACGTTGCGTGCGTACGAGGCATACGGTTGAATGGGATTGTTCCGCGCATCGGTGAGTATGAGAGGGAAGTCAATGGAACGGATAACCTCATCAAAAATAAAACTCATATCTCCCGATCCGGGCCGGTCACTTGCAATGTATTCAAGAGAGTGAACGTACAGATCCACGACCTCGCGTTGTTTGTCGAGGAGTTGCTGCGTGATGCGTTGTGAATAGAGAAGAATGCCGACGGTAATGGCGATGGCTGCTATGAGGAGGATGATTTTGAAATTCCCGGCCCTGCCGGTGGAAATGTTGGGAACCATGAATCCTGCCGCGCCCTCTGCCGGTTAACTGATAAGAATGGTTTGGTCCCGTCTCGGTCCGACCGAGACAAGTGCAACACCCGTGCCCGTTAAATGCGAAAGGGTCTCGATATACCTGCGCGCCTGCAAAGGGAGCTCATGGTACGACGAAATATTCGAGAGCGGAACCTTCCAGCCCTCAAACGTTTCATACACAGGTGTGATGTGTTCAAGCGAACGGACGTCCGTGGGGAAAGTTTTCAGTCGCCGTCCGTCGTATTCGTATCCGATACAGACACGGATTTCATCGAATGCATCGAGCACATCAATCTTGGTGATAGCGATTTTCTGTATGCCGTTGATCATGGCTGAGTACCTGAGCGCGACGGCGTCAAACCATCCGCACCTGCGCGGGCGCCCGGTTGTTGCGCCGAATTCATGGCCGATGGTGCGTAGCCGCTCACCTGTACTCTCGATAAGTTCGGTCGGAAATGGCCCGTTGCCCACTCTTGTGGAATACGCTTTTACAATTCCCAGAATAGAATCCACCGATGTTGGCGGTATACCGAGGCCCGTGCATGCCCCACCTGAGGTCGGATTAGAAGAAGTGACAAAAGGATAAGTTCCATGGTCAACATCGAGCAGAGCACCTTGTGCGCCCTCGGCAATAATTCTTTTCCCTTCCTTGAGCGCTGTATTGAGGTACAATGAGGTGTCGGTAATGTACTCATCAATCTTCTCGTCGAATTCCTGGTACTCGGCAATGATGGCGTCAACGTCAATTTTGGTCTCACCATAGACTTTCGTCAGGATTTGATTCTTCTCGTCTATGTTTGCCTTGAGTTTTCTTGCCAGAACGTCCCTGTTCAGCAGATCCACGATACGGATGCCGGTGCGCATCGCTTTGTCAATGTATGCGGGACCGATGCCGCGCCCGGTTGTGCCGATTTTGCTTGATTTCTGCTCATGGATGGAGTCGAGTTGTTTGTGGTACGGCATAATGAGGTGGGCGTTGTGGCTGATGCGCAGGCGTCCGCCAATGTTGATACCGGCGGATTGCAACTGCCCGATTTCTTTCATGAGCGCCACGGGGTCAATAACAACCCCGTTACCGATCACGCAGGAAATATGCTGGTGGAATATTCCGGAGGGTATGAGGTGGAGGACGTATTCTTTCTCGCCTATACACACCGTGTGGCCGGCGTTTGCGCCGCCCTGATAGCGGGCAACAATGTTGGCACGCTCGGAGAGCATGTCAACAATTTTACCTTTGCCTTCATCGCCCCATTGGGCGCCAACGATTACCTGAACGGGCATGAGAGAGGGGGTTTGGAGTTGGTATACATACAATTGCCGGCTGCATCAACAGGCAAAAAAAATCCGACCCTTGTGCATCAAAGGTCGGTGAATTCATCATCAGATGCAATTATTTTTTGAGCGCGGCAAGGGCGGCGTCCACGGACGGGTAATTCTCAAACATGGAGCCCAGCTTCGTCACCTTGATGACCGTGGTGATTTTCTCCGAAGCATTCGCGATTTTGAGATCGCCACCCGCTTCGCGCATTGTGGTAAGGCTGCTGATGAGCATGGCGAGGCCGGAGCTGTTCAAAAACTCAATTTCGTTCAGGTCCACTACCACGGATTTTTTCCCGGACTCAATCAACTCGTGCAACTTGTTTTTCAACAATGCCGCATCGGGTCCGCCGAGCAGGTTCCCGGAAAGCTCTACAACGGTTGCCGATCCTCGATGTGAAGTTTTGAATTTCATGCCGGACTCCTCAGCACTGTTGAGTTTAGTCGATGAGCTTCGCTTTCTTTCTGGTGCGTTCCGCCCACTCGACAACAATGGCGCTTGCAATGTAAATCGATGAATACGTTCCGGTGATGATACCCACGGTTAATGCAAACGAAAATCCTCTGTTCACTTCGCCCCCGAAAATCAGCAGCACAATCAGCACGATGAAAATTGTACCCGAAGTAATGATGGTCCGGCTCAGAGTTTCGTTGATACTCTTGTTGATGACCTCGATGAGGCTCATGCTGCGGAAAATCTTTTGGTTTTCCCTGATACGGTCAAAGATAACCACCGTATCGTTTACCGAAAGGCCGACAAGCGTAAGAAATGCGGCGATCATGTTCTGTGAAATCTCGAGATTCAGCTGGGGCGTCAAGCCATCGAAGATGGAGACAATGCCGAGTGTAACAAGAACGTCGTGGAACAGTGCAACGACCGCGCCCACTCCATAGATGAACTTGAAACGAAACCCGACGTAGACCATGATGGCAAGAAGAGTCGCAATAACCGCGTACATGGCGCCGCGCCTCAACTCGGCGCCTATCTTCGGGCCGATTTTATCTTCCTTCAATACCACAAAGGAGTTCCCCGGAAAACTCTCTTTCAGCCCGGACCGAATTTTCTCGGCGATTGTGGTGCCTTCCGCTTGCTCCGATGTGCGAATGAGAACATCTTTGGTATTGCCGAAGGTTTTGATTTCCGCTTTGCCAAGACCGAGCTTGTCCATGGCACCGCGCACTTCGCTAATTTGCACTTCTTGGGAGAATGAGACGATAAGCTCGGTGCCACCGAGGAAGTCAATTCCATAATCCACGCCTTTGATGACAAGGGAAATCATCCCTATGACGATGATGGTGGCTGATACCGTGTACCACAACCGCCGCTTACCCATAAAATCAATATTCGTCTTACCGAACAGCCGCATGGAGTTCTCCTGAAGAATTCAATGTCACAAAATCTGAAGTTGGTGTGCCGTTGCTCAACCGAAACTGATTGCCTTCGGGTTTTTCTCCGTGAGGATATTGAAGATCACCCGGGTAATGAAAATAGCGCTGAACATACTGGCAACAATGCCAATCATCAGTGTAAGTGCAAATCCCTGAATAGGACCGCTGCCAAACTGGAACAAAATAAGCCCGGAAATAAAGGTCGTCAGGTTGGAATCAAAAATGGCGCTCCATGCCTTCTCATAACCTGCATCAATCGCCGCGCGGAGGGTCTTCCCGGTAGCGAGCTCCTCCCGGATACGTTCGTAAATGAGAACGTTGGCATCCACCGCAACGGCAAGAGTCAAAATAATCCCGGCGATGCCCGGCAGCGTCAGTGTACCCTTGAAGCCTGCAAGAATCGCGAGGATAAAGAGCATACAAAAGACAAGAGCAATGTCTGCAACACCGCCGCCCGTACGATAATAAACAATCATGAAAATGATCGTCAAAGCAGTGGCAATAACCGAGGATAATATCCCGCTACGGATCGAGTCTTCGCCGAGAGACGGTCCGACGGAGCGTTGCTCTATGATTTCAACAGGAGCAGGAAGAGCACCGGCTTTCAAAACGATCTCAAGCAGACGCGCTTCCTCAATATTCTCCATTCCCTCAATCTGTGAATTTCCACCGGTAATTTTGTTGCGTACCACAGGAGCGGAGAATACGCCGTTATCCAGCACGATCGCAATCCGTTTGTTGATGTTTGCACCGGTAATGCGCGACCATTCGCGCGACCCTTCACTATTCATCTCCATGGTTACAATCGGCTGATTAAAGCTTGGGTCTATGTTTGCGCGGGCTGTTGTAACAACTCCACCCGTAAGTTCCGGAGTGGCTTTGACTGCGTACAGCGTGAACACCTTCTGTCCCTGGGCAGCATTACGGCCCTTCGCGCTCCAGACAAATTGCATGTCCCGGGGTATGATCCTCTGAACATCTTCACGCTCTAATATGCGGCGCACTCTATCGCGGTTTTCTTCGAGAACAAATGCCTCGCCCGGGGCATTCTGGGGGTCAATGACGGCAATACCAAAAAACGGATGCTTCTTGACAAACTCTTCTTTCGAGAGCTCGCCTTCGGGAGTCTTGATTTTTGTCGAATCCGGTGCGGCGGTTGTGTCTGTATTGGTGGTGTCCGATGAAGCGGCAAGAGCCTTGTCAATAGACTCCATAACTTTGTAGGTTAATTCAGGTTCTTTCAGCAGCTTGAACTCCAGAAGAGCGGTGCCTTGCAGAAGCTGACGAACCTCGGCTTCGTTGGTCACGCCGGGAAGTTCAACGATAATGCGTGTGCCGCCAAGTTTTTGAATCGTGGGCTCTGATACGCCATACTGATTGACGCGGTTGTTGACAATCTCCATTCCGCGGTCAATGGCCTTTACCGATTCATCCTCAAGGAAGTTGGCGACTTCATCGTCGGTTGAACGTAACGTCATGTAATAGCGGCTAAGGCGAATTTGGCGTTCAGAGAATTTTCTTCGGAGGATGGTGACGGGTGATTCTTCGGTTGTTTTGACTTCATCCCGGACTTCCTTTATTACCGTTGCGAAAACATCGTCCTTGTTCTTTGCAAGATCTTCGAGGAGCTTGAGGACGTTCACTTCAAGAACAACGCGCATGCCCCCCTGCAGGTCGAGGCCGAGCTTGATTCTCTTGAGGCGGTTCTCTCGAAGAGCGACGTCGTTCTGCTCAACAAAGGAAGCGCTGTCGGGCCCATTGAGGGTAGATAGTGATTTTCGCAGGCTGTAATCCTTGTATGTTGGGTAGAGAAAATACAACGATAACAGGACTGTGCCAGCGATAATAATGAGTTTACTAGTATACTTGCGCACTACGAACCTCCAGAATCAAAGCAATGGGAGTTTACAGACCGGCAGGAACGATAACTTGTGTTTTTAAGCCTACAAATATAACCGTACCCTCCGAGAAAGTCAACAAAAAAACCGTTGCATTTACTGGCTCTTTCAATTATATTGAGTGTGGTTTTCCATCACTGTCTACCTGTGTATTAACTCCCGTGGAGGTTTTTGCGTAGTATGCCGATCATGACACGCATGCGTGAGAGCATGCCATTTATTCTCTTTGGACTTTTGATAGCTTTTATTATCACCATTATTTTTGAGTGGGGGATGGATTACCTGGGAATGAGTGGAACCCGTGCCGCCACAGTTGGGGAGGTTAACGGACACAAAATCTCCTACGAGGAGTTTTCTGAACTACTCAAGAACTATACAGAAAATCAGCGATCGCAGACTGGCGAGCTTGACGATAATGCTATCCGTCAGTCCCAGGAACAGGTGTGGAATAGCATTGTTCAACAGCGCGTGTTGGAAGACGCCACCAAACGTTTGGGTATTACCGTTACCGATCAGGAAATTGTGGATTGGGTGCGCGGAGAGAATCCTCCAGAGGACTTGAAACGCAATTTTGTTGACTCAACGGGACAGTTTCGCAAGGATCTCTACAACCAGTTCCTTGCCAACCCCAACCAGTTTATCCAGGATCCGAAGGGCACGGATCCGAACTTCGGCACGAAGTGGCTGGCGGATTACGAGAAAAATCTGCGTCAACGGCGCGTTCAGGAAAAACTGCAGAGCCTGATGCTTGCATCGGTCCGCGTTACTCCCGGTGAAGTGTTTTCCCGTTATGAGGATCAAACCCAGAAGCTGGAAGCATTGTATGTGTTGTTCGATGCCAATACTATTGCCAAAGATGATGAGGTGCCGGTGACTGATGAGGATATCCGGGAATACTACAATGAAAATCTCGAGCAATACAAAGTTCCGGCTTCGAGAACGTTGAAGTATGTTCAGTTTGTTGAGGTGCCCTCAGCGTCGGATTCAGCAGCGCGTAGAAGCGAGATCGAGGATGTCGCCCAGAAGGCAAAGTCAGGCTCGGACTTCCTCGAGCTTGTCAATACATATTCATCAAAACCTGACAGCGGATCCTTTTTCAAACACGGAGAACTGGGCGGCGAGTTTGAAAACGCGGTGTTTTCCGCGAAGGTTGGCGACATTGTGGGGCCCATTCTTGATTCCCGCGGGTACCATGTTTCAAAAGTGCTTGCCGAGCGCAAAGGAGAAGCCGAGTTTGCCCATGCGAGCCACATACTGTTCTCGTTGGAGGGAGATACGAATCAGGTAAAGGCAACAGCGCAGCGCGTTGCCCAGGAAGCCAGACAAGGGAAAAGCTTTGCCGATCTGGCAAGCCAATACTCCAAGGATCCGGGATCAGCGAAGAATGGCGGCGATCTTGGTTGGTTTACCAAAGGCCGCATGGTGAAGCCCTTCGAACAGGCTGTTTTGGGAGGCAAGCCGGGTCAGATTATCGGTCCGGTTCGTACGCAATTCGGATGGCACATCATCAAACTGCATGCACGCGATAACCGTGAGCTGAAGATCGTCAGCGTCCTGATTCCCGTTGAACCCAGTTCCCAAACAAGGAATGATCTCATCGAGCGGGCCAGGGATTTTGCATACAACGCACGCTCTTCGGAGTTTGCAAAAGAAGCCCAGGCCATCGGAATGGATGTGAAGGAATGTCAGGTTCAGGAAAAAGGAGGCTTTATCCCCGGGCTCGGCATGAATGAGCGTGTCACGCGATGGGCATTCAAAGGAAAGTTGGGCGAGATAAGCGAGCCGCATTCATTCCAGAAGAATCACGTTGTTTTTGTTATTGCGGAAGCAAAAGAAGAAGGCGTGCGTCCTTTGGATGAAATCAAAGAATCTCTCAAGCCGCTTGCAATGCGCAACAAAAAAATTGATAAGGCGGTGGAGGCAG
>CAZWIN010000147.1:5872-7012 GCA_964633855.1 uncultured Chitinophagales bacterium | reverse complement strand
GCTCCGGAAAAGAACGAGGAAATTACCGGTACAGTGGATGTGCGTGAGGTATTCAAGGTTCCGAAAATCGGGCTTATTGCCGGGTGTTATGTTCAGGACGGCAAGATCATGCGTAATAACAAAGTGCGTTTGATCCGTGATGGCATTCAGGTGTTTGAAGGCGGCATCTCATCGCTGAAGAGATTCAAGGATGATGTGCGCGAAGTCGAAGCAGGGTTTGAGTGCGGTATCGGTCTTGAGAATTTCAATGATGTCAAGGTGGGCGATACCATTGAAGCATACAGGATCGTTGAGACAAAACGAAAGTTGTAAGCAAGCGGGAGAAGCTGGATGTCAATTCGGTCTGAACGCGTTGCCTCACTGGTAAAACATGAAATTGGGGATTTGCTCACGCGTGAGTATTCGGATCCCTCAAATGGGTTCATCACGGTGACCGAAGTACGCATGACCCCCGACTTACGGATTGCGCGGGTGTACCTCAGTATCTTCGGTACTGAAGAAGTAAAAACGAAAACCATGAAAATGCTTGATGGCGAACGCCCACATATCAGAAGCTCCATCGGTGCACGCTTGCAATTGAAATTTGTTCCTTCATTTGAATTCTATCTTGATGATACCATGGATCGAGTGGATCGTATCAATACGTTGATCAAGAAGATTCATGAAAATGACCGAGCAGATGATACTGAATCGTGATTGTGATTTTGAAGCAGGGGAAATGTTCACGGTCGACAAACCGTACGGTTGGACCTCTTTTGATGTCGTGAACAAGATCCGTTGTCTGTTCCACATTGACAAGATCGGTCATGCCGGTACGCTTGATCCGCTGGCAACCGGATTGCTCATTGTTTGCACCGGGAAAATGACAAAAGAGCTTGATCGTTTTATAGGCCTGGAAAAAGAGTATGAAGTGGAGATGATACTGGGTGCCACCACACCGAGCCACGATACCGGGACGCCGGTACTGGAAACGTTCAGCACGTCGTCAGTTACAATTGAGAGTGTCTATTCCGTACTTTCTTCTTTTGTAGGCCCGCAGATTCAGGTTCCGCCCATGTGGTCTGCGGCGAAAGTGGATGGGAAAAGGTTGTACAAATTCGCGCGCAAAGGTCTGGAGATACAGCGCAAGCCAAGAGAAGT
>CAZWIN010000147.1:0-5862 GCA_964633855.1 uncultured Chitinophagales bacterium | reverse complement strand
CTATTCCGGAAGTGTCCTGTACGGTTGTATGCTCAAAGGGGACATATATTCGGACACTTGTGAATGATATTGGTAAACGTCTTGGCTGCGGTGCATACGTTACAGCTCTGCGTCGTAGCAGAATCGGCAATTTCTGCATTCAAGATGCTTTGGCGATTGAAGACCTCGTGCGGTATCGTTCAGAACTTGTCGCTGTTGCATGAAGATTGTACGGTCTCTCAGTGAGATAACCGCTGATCCCAGAACAGTTGTCACCGTCGGGACGTTTGATGGTGTACATCTGGCGCACCGGGAGATCATCCGGGAGGTAATAAACCGTGCCCGGATGTTGGAGGGTAGAAGTGTTGTTATCACTTTTGAGCCTCATCCGAAGTCTGTTGTCGGACATTCAACGCAGGAGATCAACCTTCTCTCAACAATTGATGAGAGAATTGATTTGTTGGGCCAACTCGGCCCCGACGTAGTCTATGTGATACCGTTTACCTATGAGTTTTCCCGGCTGACATCCGGCGAGTTTTATGAGCGCCATGTCATTCGGGGGACCGGTGTGAGTGAAGTCGTGGTCGGATATGATCATATGTTTGGTCGCGACCGTGAGGCGGGGATTGAGGAACTGGTACGGATGGGTCAACAATATTATTTCTCGGTGTTTGCTCTTCATCCGTTTATGCTTGAAGGGAAGGTTGTAAGTAGTACGAGGGTTCGGACTGTTCTCTTGGCTGGCAATGTAACAGAGGCAGCAAAGTTCCTCGGGCGACCTTATACGCTTGAAGGACGAGTCGTGCAGGGGGACGGTCGAGGGAAAACGATTGGCTACCCGACAGCGAATATTGTTCCAATCGCACAACAGAAACTTATCCCTGCAAACGGAGTCTACCTTGTCGGCGTGCGATATCAGGACGGGCAATACTTTGGAATGATGAATATCGGTGTCCGCCCATCGGTAACATCAGGCACTGAGCGCACAATCGAAGTGCACATTTTTGATTTTCAGAGAAGCTTATACGGGGAACGTGTCACTATTACTTTCCTACAGAGGCTTCGCGAGGAGAAGAAGTTTTCTTCTGTTGCAGAACTCGTGACGCAGCTTGACCATGATAAGTATATTTCACTGAAACTCTTGACTGAACAAAACAAATAAATACAGTTTTTTTAGGAGAAACACATGGCAATAACAAAGGACACAAAGTCCGAAATTGTAAAGAAGTATGGCAAAAAGCCAAACGATACCGGGTTGCCGGAGGTGCAAATTGCACTTCTGACTGCTCGTATCAATGACCTTGCGCCGCATTTTGACAAGTTCAAAAAAGATCACCACTCTCGTGTCGGGTTGTTAAAGATGGTAGGAAAGCGCCGTCGTTTACTGGATTACCTTCAGGAAAAAGACATTGAGCGTTACAGGAAAGTTATTTCAGATTTGCAAATCCGTAAGTAGGAGGTCTCGCCGGAATGAGCCGGCGGGAAGAAACGATAGATCACATTTGTCAGGAATGAGAAGCGTATGCGCATTACAAAAGAGACAATCATAAGCGGAAAAATATTTTCATTGGAGACTGGCCGTTTTGCCAAGCAGGCTGATGGCGCGGTTATGGTGCGGTTCGGTGATACGATGGTGCTTGCGACGGTAGTTGCAGCAAAAGAACAAAAAGAAGGATTTGATTATTTTCCGCTTCAGGTGGAGTATCGCGAGAAAGCTGCATCCGCAGGAAAGATCCCCGGCGGTTTTTTCAAACGCGAAGCTCGCCCTTCTGAGAAGGAAATCCTTTCATCACGGTTGATTGACCGTCCCATCAGGCCGATGTTCCCGGACTGGTTTCAGTGTGAGACTCAGGTCATTGTCACTGTGTACTCTTCCGATCAGGAGCATGACGGCGATGCAATCGGTGCCTGCGCTGCGTCAGCTGCTCTGATGATCTCCGATATACCGTTTGAAGGGCCTGTTGCCGAAGTTCGCGTCGGCAAAATAAATGGCCAGTTCATTGTGAATCCCACATTCTCCGAACTGACCACGAGCACCATCAACGTTACGGTTGCAGGTACAGCAGATTCCATCCTGATGGTTGAGGGTGAGTCATCAGAAATCTCCGAGCAGGATATGCTTGATGCGCTGGAGTTTGCCCATGGCTACATTAAACAGCTTTGTGAGCTTCAGCTTGCTCTTGTAAAGGAATGTGGGAAAGCGAAACGGCCGGTTCCTCAAAAGGCAGATGATGCGACGTTGATGCAATCAGTGAAAAATGCTGTCGGAGATAAGATCAAGGTTCTTGCAAATACCCCGTTATTGAAGGAAGAACGGGCTGCACAAACGGGACGGATTTATGAGGAAGTGAACAAAGCACTGGCAGAACAATTCCCGGAACAGGAGAAAGCCATAACGGCAATTCTCCACGAAATGGAATACGTTGAGATGCGCGAGATGATCCTGGCGAAGGGGAAACGACTTGATGGACGCGGCTTGAAGGATATCCGGCCTATCACTATTGAAGTCGGGCTTCTACCACGCACACACGGTTCTGCACTCTTTCAACGTGGCGAAACGCAAAGTTTAACTACACTCACTCTTGGTACAAAGACCGACGAGCAGATTATTGACGGACTTTTGCCAACTGATACGAAACGGTTCATGCTGCACTACAATTTTCCACCATTTTCGGTTGGTGAAGTCGGCAGACTGGGAACAACCGGACGAAGGGAGATCGGGCACGGGAATCTTGCTGAGCGTGCGCTCAAAGGAGTCATGCCAGAAGAGAAAGAGTTTCCGTATACGGTGCGCGTAGTGTCAGATATCCTTGAGTCGAACGGCTCATCCTCGATGGCAACCGTCTGTGCAGCATCGCTTGCATTATTTGATGGTGGTGCCGGGCTGAAAAAATCCGTCGCCGGTATAGCAATGGGTTTGGTGAAGGAAGGAGATCGTATTGCTATTTTGAGCGATATCCTGGGTAACGAAGACCATCTTGGCGATATGGATTTCAAGGTGGCTGGGACACGGCAGGGGATTACGGCATTTCAAATGGATATCAAGATACGTGGCATTTCTCTGGCGATCATGAAGAATGCGCTTGAGCAAGCCCGTGCCGGACGCATGCACATACTCGATAAGATGGATGCTGTTATAGCAAGCCCGCGCGCCGATCTTTCCACATTTGCACCGCGGCTTACTACCTTGAAGATACCGACTGACCTTATCGGAGCAGTCATCGGACCCGGTGGGAAGAATATCCGCCAGATTGTGAAGGATAGCGGTGCGGAGGTGAATATTGAGGACGATGGCACCATTGTGGTTGCTGCGACTTCAAAAGAGTCCGCAGACAAAGCTATAAATGCAATCAGTCGCATAACAGAGCTTCCTGAAGTGGGCAAAGTCTACACGGCTACTGTGAAAAAGGTGATGGACTTCGGAGCTTTTGTCGAATTCCTCCCCGGGAAGGAAGGCCTCGTCCACGTCTCCCAACTTGATGTGAAGCGCGTGAACAAGCCGTCCGATGTGGTGAAAGTGGGTGATGTATTTGATGTGAAAATCACCGAGAAGGATGAACAAGGACGGTTCAAGCTGAGCAGAAAAGCTCTGATGACGCAGGAACGTCACGAACCCAAGCCAGTGGAGAATGAATAATTCCAAGCTCCCACAACAGGGAAAAGGACGACGCCCGTCAACAGCAATTGACGGGCGTTTTGTTTGGTTCCTTCCGACAGGCGGACACTGATTACAACGTCAAGACCTGATGTTTAAAGCCTGTAATATCCACCTCACCCATCAGCCATCGTATCAACTCAGGGCCGTATTTATTCATGTAGTGCAAAATGCTGATTTCTCGTTCCTGTAGAGAACCATTGGGTAGAAATGCCGTGACAGCCTTTTCTATCTGTCGCATGGCAACTTCATTCTTCCTTTTCTGGGCTGCAATGGACTTTTCCTTGAGCACACCAAGATTGATATCGAATTTGGATTTTACGCCATCGAGCGTGGCGAGGAGAGTCGGATCAATTTCCTTTATACCAAACCTCATTTCGTTGAGTGCATCATGTACGAGTTTTGCAGTGTCGCCGAAGAGTTTGTCCGCTTTCACTTCTTCAATCTGTTCGACGATTCTCGCCTTGACTTGCTCCACATCGTCAAAAAGAGAAACGAGGTCAAGTTGATACTTCTCCATTGTTCGAGCAATGCGGTCCTCAACAAATGATGCGCTTGCACGGGGATATACTACCGGTTGTGTTACGCCGAATGATGCATAGACCGGCCCTAGCTGGGCATTGTAGGCAATCTCAGAGGGGCCGCCGACGTATGCCACCGTCGGAAGCAGCATGTCTTGTGCAATAGGCCGTAGTACGACGTTGGGACTCAACAGCTCCGGGGCTTCCGTTGCAATCTTCAATAATTCCTCTTTCTGAAGAAAGTGACGGGTTCCTCTGAGGCTGAAATCGTGCTCGCGCGGCTCAATGCCGTAACGGCCATCCTTGTGAAACAGGAAGAGATTGACCGACTTGGCTTTGATCTGCGCATGGTATTTTTGTTCGAGCTCGGCACTGCGTGCAATCACTGCCTGTGAGGTCTTCGGATAACCCTCGATCTCCTTCACAAATAAAGGAGAAAGCAGTTTCTTAAGACGCGCGTCATGTACAGAGAGAAACGTGAGCCCATAATCTTCGAAGAGATGACTCATCCACGACGCAAACGCACCATTGAATGTTGCTCCTGTTTTGTAAAACTCTTTGAGTCTGGCAACAAGAGGTGCGGTGAATTCAGTTTTTTGTAGTGCTGCCTCGAGGGAGGAGTATGTCCCGTCGAGCGACCCGTCAAATGTCAGTTCGCCGACAGCTCCCATATTTCTTTCCGGCATTTCTCCACCGGGAAGATATTGCACATTCGTTGGCTTCGATTCCGGGTCAAACAATGAAACGTGGTTCATCTCCGCAAAATCATGATCTTCTCCCTCAACCCAAAATACAGGAACGAAGTCCAGGTGCGGGAATTTCAACTTCAAACGCTGGGCAAGTTTTATGGTGGTGATTGTTTTGAATACAGTATACGCAGGGCCACCAAATATCCCTACTTGTTGCCCGGTGACGACAGCGTATGTCGTAGTTTTTTCAAGAAGCTGGATGTGCTCGATTGCAGCTGCAGGTACGCCATATGAGCGATTTTGCTCGAGCATGACAGTAACGAGCGTATTGCGGTCGATGGGCCGTGCATCAATTTGCTTGAGAACCTGCTCGTATCCGTGATTATCTCTGAAATTGGCAGGATAAAACCTTCCCACTTCATCATAATCGTACACGTAATTGAAGAACAGTTCAGAGAAACCTCCTGATGCTGGAGGAAGTTGCCGGTAGTCAATCCATTCCATGGGTTATATGCGTCTTAATTTGACAGACTATGCTGGTGGTTGACCTGGTGTGCGCGGTAGAGAAGGAGGGTGAAATAAAAATACGGTTCCTTGTGCATCCAAAGGTCGCAGGAATATAACAGAATGAGCAGGGAGAATCAAGGTGAGGATGCAGCAAGTCAGCTTAATGGCTACAGTTGTTGACTTTAGAGTCTCACTTTTGTATCTTTTGAGTACACTGTTCATTACATCAGTATATCAAGGGTCGTAGTTCAGTACATGTACTCTTCAAGGGCTCCGTTATTTCAACTCGTATCCTTTCAGCCTCCTCATGGCCCGGCAAAGCTCTCTTCTTCTTACCCCAACTTGTCAACGAAAATCATAAGACAGCAATTCACTACGGGAAAACCGGATGGCGGAAGATAACTCCTTAAAGTGACCGGACAGCACCAAGCCGGATGCAGCAAAAGGGCAAGCGAGAAATCCAACTCAACGCCCAACGCGTCCACAAATGAAATCATCCCGACCTCCAACG
>CAZWIN010000146.1:887-7024 GCA_964633855.1 uncultured Chitinophagales bacterium | reverse complement strand
TTCTCGTTGCTCTCGCCGTTCTTTCTGTTCACGTCCTAGTCTCAATCCTTTTGATACTCGTGAGGCCAATGGGTTTTCTCAGATATCATATAGCCTTTGCCGCTGTTTTTGCCGCAGGGTTGCTTGAGACATTAAGTGATGCGAAGCTGATTGTCGGATCGAGTGAAATAAAAGTAACAGGGCTTCTATGGCTTGCCTCTCTTTGCTTTATGGCGGCGTTTCTGTCCGTACATTTACGGAACGCCCTTCGGGTGAAGGACCCGATGGTACGTCACTATGGTCTTTTCCTCGTATTCGCCGTCGTTGTTCAAATTACGTTTGGCTCCGGGACATTTTCCGCAATGCTCCATTTTCTGGAATTATTATATCCTCTTCTTGTTTTGATGATTACTCATTTGTATATGAAGTCATATAATGACTCCAAGCCAGTGATTCAGGCATTCGTCTGGTATACAATCGTTCTTCTCATCCAAGTTCCGGTAAATTATCTGGTGTTTGGTTATGATGACCTGAATGTTCTAAAATATTCAAGGGTTATGTCAACGAGTTTGCTGCCTGCTTTTTTTCTTTTCCTTGGGTTGGGAGTTCATCGAAACCGAGGATGGTTTTTTCCGGCTGCTCTTTTACTTGCCATACCGCTTGTTACTGTTTCAAGAGGGGTGACTGTTGCCATCATTCTCTCTCTCGTTATTTTCGGCTTCAGACACCTTTATGTCCGAAGGCAATTCAAACAACTTGGATTGCTGTTACTTGTCTTGATTACAATAAGTATCGGGGTGGTGACAAGCTCCGCCTTTAAGGAAAGATCCATTGCAGACGGGGGTGTAGATCCCTTGGACGAAGAGTTTGTCAATACAAGTGGCCGGCTTCGGATATGGCTTTTCTTTCTTGAGAAGACAATGAACGCTACGCCGCTGCAACTGTCATTTGGGGAGGGGCTGGGTGCAAGTGACGAGTTCACAAGTGAAAGCGATCCAAGCCAGTGGTTTAAACAACCGCATAGCGAGTATATTCGCTTCTTTTACAATTTTGGTATTCTCGGTCTTATACTGTATTTCACCATCTTCACAAGGTTTCTCAAGAGAACTAAACACAATAGAAATCTTCCTGGCGCGGACCCAGCTTTTATTGATGCATCAACACTATTGATTTACTCACTCTTGATCCTTGCTCTGTATGAGAACTTCCTGTTGTATAACCCATTTGGGTTCACACAGAATGCTGTTCTCCTATTTGCGATGACATTCCATTCCCAAAAGGCGAAAAGCAAATAGCTTTAGTGAATCCAGTAGAAGGATAATCGCCTTAAATACCCTCGTTAAGTGAAGAATTTACCTCTACAGATGTAGTATTTACAGTCCCCTCCTCAATAACCATTCAATTTTTAATTTTTTCATCGATTCTGCTTGGCGCAGGAATTGAAACCATTCCACGAAACATAAAGCCCTGCGTTAAATGGCGCTGCGGCTCGCCCTTAAACAACCGTGTTGTGAGTCCAGTCCGAAGGCATGAAAATTTCCTTGCTAAGAAAAGTTTCCACCCGGCTTCTTTTGGTCTCCTTATCAGTACACCTCTGGTTTGCTTTCTGTTCATCAGAAGTGAACGGACAAACAGCACGAGACATCCTTTCGACTCCTGTGTTGCCGCCCGATTCTGCTAACGCAATACTGCAGCGTTTTCTGACCTCACGGTTTGAGCCACTCAGGACTCCCGGCACCAAAGAAAAGTGGGAGGAGCACACTTCATTACGAATTAACAGCCTTCGGGAATTACTGACAGCCGTTCCATTACAAAAGCAGAATCCCATCTCCATCAAACCCAATGGCGTTCTTCGCAGTGACGGTTTTCATATTGAAAAATATCTTGTCGAAGTGTATCGGGGTTTTGAGATCTCATTGAACCTGTATCGTCCTGATGTTGTCATCGGACGGGTCCCGTTGGTGATCAATCCGAACGGATTTTACCTCGAAGGAAAAGCGCATGAGGAAATTCAGGCGCGGTGCGTGAATTTTGCAAAGATGGGTTATATCGCTGCCGCATGGGATTTCGTACACACCGGGGAAAGGGGAGGTTGGAATCAAGTCGGGCTGCCCGAGAACAATACGTATTACTCTCTCTGGTGGCGTCTCACCGGAGTGAACAGCTTGCCAATGACCATTGGAGAAACGAAGAGCATCCTTGACTATCTCCTTTCATTGCCAATGGTGGATCCGATGCGGGTTGCTGCGGTAGGTTCATCACAAGGCGGCCTTACATCACTTCTCGCAGCAGCCATTGACCCGCGCATAAAGGTAGTCGTTGCTGCATCATTGTCTGAGCCGTACAAACAGATGCCGTTCAATACAACGGGACAGTTTCTTGAGGAATCATGGTTTCATTGGGAAGGCAGCTTTACTTCTGAGTTGATGAACTACGTGTCGGATGTGGGTGAGCTTCTGAGGTTTGTTGCCCCGCGACCAGTACTGGTGATTTCTGGTATGTTGGATACTCCTGGTCTGGTGTCGGGTATCGAGAGAGAGATAAAGGGTGCGGTTCCTATTTATTCATTGTACAATCAGGAAAACGCACTGCGTCACGATAGCGTTTCTATGCACCATGAATTCAACAGCAAAGCACGCCTTCTTGCGTATGCATGGGTGAGAAGATGGTTGGAAGGAGATACCACTTCTGTCAGGGCGGAGTTTTCGTTTGCTCCATGGCCCTTGGACAGCCTGCGTTGCGGTGTTCGCCCGGGGAACATGACGATACTCTCGGCAGCTCATCAGTTTGCAGGGAGCATCCGGCAAAATGAATACAACCCCCTCTCTCCAGCCGAAGCAACAGAAACACAGAAGAGAATTCGTGATTTGCTTACCAAGCAGATTCATCCCATGCAGGATTCGATAGTAGGAGAAAGAGGATTCCGGATCTCCGACTACGAAGGCGGGCTAACAGCTTCAGGAACAATCGAATACGCGAGTGGACTATGCGCGCCTACGATTACTTTTCAATCGCGCCTGGCGAAATTGAGAACCGGTATACTGCTCATTTCAGATTCAGGGAAATCATCTGTTGACCCAGCCCTGGTTGATGGGCTTACCGGCATGGGATACACTGTTTGTGCAGCAGACCTGTTTGGGATGGGAGAGATGCGATTCAGGTTATTCAGTGAGCGGGTAACATCGTTCTACCTTGAAATGTTTGGGCTCACCAGCGCAGGAATAGCATGCAGTGAAGTAGAAACAATCGTGGACTATCTTTCTAAAAAATATGGACTTACACAGCTCATTTTAATTGCCAATGGAGTGCAAAGCCAGCTTGTCTCAACCATGGTTGCCAAACACAATCTCATTCATGGCATCGTCATTAATGGTGGGCTTGATGCATATCAAGTGGAGCAGCCGGAGACATTTCCATCGAGAATTCCACCGATCTGCCAGTATAAAGGCTCCTTTCAGCATGACGACTTGTCGTTTATTTCAGCGCTTGCAGCGCCGAAACCGCTTTTGGTCACTGGCCTGAAGAGCGTTGATGAAATTTTGCTTGACAGTAGCAACTCACAAACGAGTAAGCGTGTAAAAGGCTTTTACAAGGCTTTCTCCAAAGGGGAGTTATTTTGCCAGGCGAAGAATGGGGGAACAGAAATCATTCTTTCATGGATAGGTAGGCACAACCCGGGGCACCACATGCAAACGAGTTCCTTGAAGTTAACAAACTCGACCGCCTCAACAGCTAGGACAGGGATGATGGAAAAGCCGACAACCTATGGCGTGAAGCAGAATTACCCGAATCCATTTAATCCTTCAACAGCTATTCAATTTGATTTGCCCGTACAGGCGAATGTAACATTGGATGTTTATGATTTACTCGGGAATCGCATAGCACAATTATTGGATGAAGATCGTGAGCGGGGGTATCATTCAGTGATGTGGGAGTCGCCTGATGACATTTCGAGCGGTGTATATTTTTATCGCATGATTGCTACGTCGCTTGTTGATGGATCACGGTTCACGCGGACGATGAAGATGTCACTTGTGAGATAGGTACCGTGAGGTAAAAAACTTTTTTTCTTGATCAGTATTTGAATTTGGATTTTCAATTTGTTAGCTTCATGCGGTTTTGAGGGACTGAGCGTCGGGATTGTTTTACGATTATTGGAATTTGTGAGTTCACCCAGAGAATTACTGAAACGAAACTGGCGGGCTGTTGCGGCGGCGATTGCGATTGCTGCTGACACCTGCATTATCTTCACGGCGTTCATATTTGCCGGGCTTCTTGCTTACCCGGAACTCAGTCTCAGGGAGGTGTACAACCTTCACTCCTTCACCCTCTTCCTTTCGTACGGCATTTTAGTTGCAGGCCTGACTTCCCTGGGCCTGTATCGCACGATTTCCTACACAAATCCAAGGCGACACTTCACTATTGCCGCACGGGCGTATATCCTTTGTGTCGGAATGCTTATTTCCACCATGTTCCTCCTGCATCCGGAAACGCTCAGCAGAGAGTTCCACGGTATGTACATCCTCACAATTCCCTGTTTGTATGGAATACTCTGGGGAGTGATGCGTCATTTCAGGGACCGGCTGCATGACCTGAAATTTGGCAGATGGAATACTCTTGTCGTTGGTTTTGATACAAGCATGGATGTGTTTCTGAGGAGACTACGTGCGTTTCCGGAGTTGGGCTACGACATTGTGCGGGTGGTGCAATCTCCGACAACCAAGAATTCGATCCTCCATGTAGAGCGCAATGATGTGGAGAATGCTATCCAGGAACAGGAAGTCGAGATGATTGTCCTGTCATCATCGCATCTCAACGGCTCATTTGACCACCTTGAGGACTTGTGCCAGAAACACCACATACGGATGAGCGTGATTTCGGGCGAGTCCGATTCATTGTTTACGCGAACAAACATCTATGACCTTGCAGGAATACCGGTCTTTTCACCCGAGCGGAGGAGAGTGGAATTTGTCAAGCGGGTTGTGAAACGGGCATTTGATATCATCGTCAGTGGCATTCTGCTGGTAATACTCTCGCCACTGTTTCTGGTGGTTGCCATCGCTACAAAGCTGGAATCACGCGGGCCTGTGTTCTTTACGCAGAAGAGGGCATTGAGCGACAGTGATGAACCGTTTGAATTCTATAAATTCAGGAGCATGTTCCATGAGGCGGATGAAATCAAAGAGAGCCTTGTTGACCTGAATGAATCGAATGGTGCATTGTTCAAAATCAAAAACGACCCGCGTCTGACCAAGATTGGACGATTTATCCGACGACACAGCATTGATGAATTGCCGCAGTTGTTTAATGTACTCAAAGGGGAAATGAGCCTTGTCGGGCCACGACCGTTGCCAGTTCTCGATTTCAAGTTGTTGCAGGAACGTGACCACCTGGGCGGATATTTCAGGCACAGGTCAAAAGCAAAACCGGGTATGACCGGACTCTGGCAGGTTTCAGGCAGAAGTGATCTTGGTTTTCGGGAGATGGTTCTTCTGGATTTGTATTACACTGAACATCAGACGATCCTTTTCGATATTGAAATTCTCTTCCAGACTGTCCCCGTTGTTCTTTTCGGCAAGGGTGCATATTAACAATTGCTGATACTTCGGTTGAGTGAATGCCCTTATCTTTTGAAACTCTAATGACTTTTTATTATACTTAGCCATCAATTTGCTCAGGAGAACGCGTGAAACTTAGTGTGATAGGAACAGGATATGTCGGACTCGTTGTCGGAACGTGCTTTGCAGAGTCCGGGAATGATGTCGTTTGCGTTGATATTGACCAGCGCAAGCTGAAAATGTTGTGGCAGGGTGAAAGCCCGATTTATGAACCGGGACTTACAGATCTTCTCAAAAAGAACATCGAAGAGCAGCGGCTGAAGTTCACAGATGACCTCAAACAGGCCGTGCAACAGTCGGAAATCATTTTCCTTGCCTTGCCAACACCACAAGCTGAGGATGGCTCGGCTGACCTGCAGCATGTCCTTTCGGCTGCCAAGGAGATTGGCAAGTACCTCAATGGCTACAAGGTGATCGTCAATAAGAGTACCGTTCCGGTCGGTACGGCAGACAAAGTCAGAGAGGTTGTTGCAAAAGAGACTTCGCACCAGTTTGATGTTGTCTCGAACCCCGAATTTCTGAAGGAAGGGGCGGCAATCA